>JASEIZ010000049.1 GCA_030017395.1 Desulfobacterales bacterium
CGTGAAGCAACCATTTTATCAAAGATAGAATCATCAAAAGAATTTGGGCGCAGAAAGGCAATAAGTAGTGTAATAGATTGCGTTGAACCTCTTTCCAATGCAATTGCAACGAAACTTATTGAAAATAATCTCGTTGAAACCACTAATAAAAATGCACTCGAAGAACAAATAATGAAATGTCTCAATAAGTTAACAAGATCTGAAGATTTTGATATTGACTTTCAGATAGCGCCATTTAGGCATATCACACGGAATCCTAATATTGTAAGCATTTATACTACAGCCTTTGTTATAGAACAGCTTTTAAATCACAAGGATGTAGTTGATATTTTCGGTTCCGACGAAGATATATATGTCTGTATAAACCGTCAGGTTGGAAAATTTCTTTCCAAATAAACAATGCGCTCATTATTTCATCCCAGGCTAATAAACGGCCTATTTGGTGACCCCGGCCTTTTTATACCTTTTTTTGAGAAACGCGCCGTAATTTTCGATCTTGGCGATATTTATTCTCTTTCAGCAAAGGATCTTCTCAAAATTAGTCATGTTTTTATATCTCATACCCACATGGATCATTTTGTGGGCTTTGACAGGCTGATTCGCCTGTTTCTGGGACGTGAAAAAAAACTTTATATGTACGGCCCGGAAGGCTTTTTAAAAAATGTTGAGGGAAAACTTGCTGGATATTCATGGAACCTTGTAGAAAACTTCAACAATCGATTCTCTCTGCATATTACCGAAGTGCATGACAACCAGCTTATAACCAGAGAGTACCGGTGTAAAAATAGATTTACAGCTTCTGGAAAGGCTATAAAACAACCGTTTAACGGCACCCTCTTCAAAGAACCAGCGCTGACCTTCTCTTCAGTAGTGCTTAATCATAAAATTCCGTGCCTTGGGTTCACGATAAAGGAAAGGTTTCACGTTAATATAATAAAAGAAAGATTAACCGATCTCGGGCTTGAAATCGGCCCATGGCTTAGAGAATTTAAACAAGCTCTTTTTAATTATCAAGAGCCTAATTCAAAATTTAAGGTTAAATTGGGACAAGGAAATATAAAAAAAAAGGAATTTATATTAGGAGATCTTACAAATAGGATTGCAATAATAACTCCCGGCCAGAAGATTACCTACATTACCGATATGTTATTTTGCGAATCCAACATTAAAAAAGCGGTAGAATTCGCAAGAGATGCAAACCACCTTTTTATCGAGGCTGCTTTTCTCGAAAAAGACAAAGATATCGCCGAAAAAAAATTTCATCTTACAGCCAAAAATGCTGGAATGATAGCAGGCATGGCGAGGGTAAAACAATTCACGCTTTTCCATTTTTCACCAAGGTATGCTGGTATGGAAGACCTTTTTCAGAAAGAAGCACTGGCTGGATATGAAATGATTAAAGATTAATCTGATAGTGGTTTTTCTTCGGTCAATTTTTTATCGGTATCTTCGGATGTTATCGCAGAATCTTCCTTTGCTTTCTTCTTTTCGGGATTATCCTCTTTTTTATCAACAGCCTGCTTTTTCTCTGCGATTTTCTTCTTTCCTGCTCCGGTCACCTTTTTGTCCTTGGTTTTCTTTTTTTTACTCTTTTCAATGTTTACAAGTTCGATCATAGATATGGGCGCAGTATCTCCAGGACGTCTTCCCATCTTAATAATTCTGGTATAACCTCCGGCTATAGAACCAAATCGCTCGACAGCTTCATCAAACAGTTTATAAACGACATCCTTTTCTTTTATAATCGAAAGGGCCTGACGTCTGGCATGCAAATCTCCCCGTTTGGCCAGGGTAATCAAATGATCTGCCCAGGATCTCAAACCCTTTACCTTGGTATCTGTAGTCCGGATTCGCTCGTGCTTAAAAAGTGAGGTGACCATATTTTTAAACATGGCATTTCTGTGACTGCTTGTTCTGTTTAATTTTAAACCAGCCTTTTGATGTCTCATGGGGTCCCTTTACTCCTCTTCCTCTGTGTCTTCCTCAGGAGTCACAAATCCATCAATCTTCATCCCAAGAGAAAGGCTCATTTCATTTAAAACTTCCTTGATTTCATTTAACGATTTTCTTCCAAAGTTTTTGGTTTTAAGCATCTCTGCCTCGGTTTTGACAACCAACTGATATATTTTATGTATCCCGGCATTTTTAAGGCAATTGGCGCTTCTAACGGAAAGTTCAAGCTCTTCAACACTTCTATAAAGATTTTCATTAAACTGCGTTGTCTGCGTTTCTTCCGATTTTTTCCCCTGCTCTGGCTCAAGCTCTTCGTCAAAATTTATAAAGACTTCCATTTGCTCCTTTAATATCTTGGAGGCATATGCAACCGCGTCTTCCGGAAGAACGCTTCCATCCGTCCATACCTCTAACGTCAGCTTGTCATAATCGGTCCTCTGGCCAACCCGGGCATTACCTACAACATAGTTTACCCGTTTAATAGGTGAAAATATAGAATCTATGGGGATTGTGCCTATTGGCGCATCTTCATCCTTGTTTGCTTCAGATAAGGCGTAGCCCTTGCCAACCTTAACGGTCATAGTCATTTTTAAGTTTGCATTTTCAGAAAGCGTTGCAATGTGCAACTCCGGATTAAGAACCTCACACCTTCCGTCATCGCTGATAATATCGCCGGCGTTAACCTTGCCCTCTCCTTTAGCATCAATATATATTGTTTTAGGTTCAGTATTATCCGGTTTTAAGCGCACACCTTTTAAGTTAAGAATAATTTCGGACACATCTTCAAGTACACCTGGAATAGCACTAAACTCATGCATAACATCGTCGAATTTGACAGATACGATAGCCGCGCCATATAAAGAAGAAAGTATTATGCGTCTTAAAGAATTCCCGATCGTTATTCCAAATCCTCTTTCCAGAGGTTCACAAACAAACTTGCCGTATGAAGGCGTGCTGGCGGTTACCTGAACATTTTCCGGCTTTATCGTTTCTCGCCAGTTCATAAACATTATTTCATTTAATGACATTGTTATAACTCCAATTTTTGAGAGCCCTGAATCTGTTCACTTTGTCTTTTACTTGGAATAAAGTTCAACTACAAGCTGCTCCTGCATAGGCATTGTAAGGTCTTCACGTACTGGAAACGCTTTTACTGTTCCTTTCAGCTCGTCTTTTTTCAGGTCAAGCCATTGAGGAATGCCTCTACGAACCACAGCATCCAGCGAATTAACTATTGCCTGCATTTTACGGCTTTTTTCCCTGGTTTCAATTACATCGCCAATTTTCACCGACAATGATGGTATGTTAACCTTTTTACCGTTAATTAGAAAATGATTATGTCTTACAAAGTGACGGCCCTGAGCGCGTGAGTTCACAAAACCCAAGCGATAAACAACATTATCAAATCGACGTTCCAGTAATGTAAGCAGATTCATGCCTGTAATGCCTTTTTGTCGCTCAGCCATTTCAAAAAACAAGTGGAATTGTTTTTCAGAAAGACCATACATACGTTTTATCTTTTGTTTTTCACGAAGCTGTATCCCGTAGTCTGAGCCTTTTCTTCCACGACGCTGACCATGCTGACCAGGCGGATAACTGCGTCGATCAAAAGCACACTTATCAGAATAGCATCGATCTCCTTTAATAAATAACTTCAAATTTTCGCGGCGACAAAGCCGACAAACCGAACCTGTAAATCGTGCCAAATTATCCTCCTTTTATATCCTGCGCCTTTTCGGCGGTCGACAGCCATTATGTGGAATAGGAGTAACATCTTTTATCATAACGACATTAAATCCGGCTGTCTGCAATGACCTAAGCGCCGATTCACGGCCGGCCCCAGGACCCTTTACATATACTTCCACAGTCCTCATTCCCTGTTCCATTGCTTTTTTAGCAGCATCTTCCGCTGCCAGTTGTGAGGCAAAGGGGGTGCTCTTTCGAGAGCCCTTAAATCCCTGGACCCCGGAGCTTGACCAGGCCACAACATTACCGGTGGAATCTGTTATGGTAATAATTGTATTATTAAAAGTAGACTGGATATGCACCACTCCGTTTGGTATATTTTTCTTTTCTTTCCTTTTTGCACGGATTCTTTTTGCCATTTATAACATCCCTGTAATTATGATTTATTAAGAGTTTTATGCCTCAGCATTACTTCTTTGTCGCTCCACCTCTCTTTTTAACCGCCGATCTTCTCGGTCCCTTGCGGGTGCGTGCATTCGTGCTTGTCCTCTGTCCTCGAACAGGAAGCGATTTACGATGGCGAAGTCCGCGATATGATCCAAAATCCATTAATCGCTTGATATTCATTGAAACTTCTGTGCGAAGTTCACCTTCTACTTTAACTTCACTGTCAATAACTTTACGAATGCCGTTGATCTCAAATTCTGACAGTTGATCTGTTTTGACATCATAACTAATGCCGAGTTTATCCAGTATACGCCTTGATGTGGTTTTCCCAATACCGTAAATATATGTTAAACCAATCTCAATCCGTTTGTCCCTGGGTAGGTCTACGCCCGCAATTCTTGCCAAACCAACTCCTCCTCTATCCTTGCCTTTGTTTGTGCCGTTTATTTTCGCAAATTACCCTTACAACCCTTTTCCTACGGACTATTTTACACTTGCTGCACATTTTCTTCACCGACGCTCTGACTTTCATTTTATACTCCTTTTGACACTGGTCGAGTGTTTAACTATTTCGACTACTTGACCACTCAACTACGAGTTATTTTGCTCTGTAAGTTATTCGGCCACGAGTAAGGTCATATGGTGAAAGTTCAACAGTAACCTTATCACCGGGCAAAATTTTGATAAAATGCATACGCATTTTCCCGGAAATATGCGCCAGCACCTGGTGCTTATTCTCCAATTCGACCTTAAACATCGCATTGGGCAGCGTCTCAAGCACTTTGCCCTCAACCTTTATGGCTTCTTCCTTCGGCATTTTTTAACCCCTGTCAATTTCACTTAAGATAACTGGGCCGTCTTCCGTAATCGCAATCGTATGCTCAAAATGAGCCGACAAAGAACCATCTTTTGTTACAGCAGTCCATCCATCTTCAAGAACTTCAATATCATAACCTTTTTCATTAACCATAGGCTCTATGGCAAAAGTCATACCGGCTTTTAAACCAATCCCCATGCCAGGCTCTCCAAAATTGGGTATCTGAGGCTCTTCATGTAGTTCGCTGCCGATACCGTGGCCTACAAATTTACGAACAACCGAAAAACCAGCAGCCTCCACATGCGATTGAACTGCATATGAAATGTCTGAAAGCCTGCCGCCTGGAACCGCTTTTTCAATCCCTTTGTAAAGAGACTCTTTTGTAACCCGGACAAGCCGCCTGGAAGAATCCGACACCTTTCCAACACTCACGGTTATAGCAGCATCACCATAATACCCATCAACAACAACACCAAAATCAAGGCTTATTATATCCCCTTCGCAAAGCGGTTTTTTGGAAGGAAATCCATGAACAACCACATTATTTACTGAAGCACATATTGAATATGGAAACCCTCTATATCCTTTAAAAGCCGGAATTGCTTTTCTCTCCCGAGCTAATCTTTCCGAAAGATCGTTTAAATAAAGTGTATCAACTCCCGGCCTGACCTCTGATTCAAGAATGGAAAGAATTTTCGCAACAATTTGATTGCTTAAGTATATCTTTTCAATTTCCTTGGGTGATTTTAAAACCACCATATCAGCGCCTTAGAGCCGTCCCTTCATCTTCCCCCCACCTTTTTTTAAAAACCCTTCGTAATGGCGGGATAGCATATGAGATTCCATTTGCGAAATAGTATCAATCGCAACTCCAACAACTATTAAAAGAGCAGTGCCTCCAAAGTAAAAAGGAACATTAAACTTAGATATCAAAATCGATGGAAGTACACATACTGCGGAAACATATATTGCACCTCCCAAAGTAATCCGTGTCAAAACCCTGTCAATATGATCCGCCGTGCGCTTGCCGGGACGGATGCCCGGAATATAACCACCCTGTTTTTTCATATTATCCGCGACATCAACAGGATTAAAGGTAACGGCAGTGTAAAAGTAACAGAAAAAGAATATAAAGCTTACAAACAACAATTCATACACAACATTACCCGGCCTAATTGAAGAAGCGATGCTCTGTATCCACGGAATTGCTATAAAACTGGCTATAGTGGCAGGGAACATGATAATTGAAGAAGCAAAAATAGGCGGTATTACACCTGAACTATTAATTTTAAGAGGAAGATGTGTGCTTTGACCGCCATACATCTTCCTACCGACGACCCTTTTGGCATATTGAACCGGTATTCGACGCTGTCCCTGCTCAACAAATATAATGAATCCGACAACAAGAATCATCAGTACGAGCAGTATTATTAGGGCAAATACTCCCATTTCCCCTGTTGAAAGAAGGCGGAACGAATTCCCTATCGCATTTGGGATGTTGGCTACAATGCCTGCAAATATTATAAGAGAAATACCGTTGCCGATACCACGCTCTGTAATCTGTTCACCCAACCACATAATAAAAGCGGTCCCGGCTGTCAGAGTTATAATCGTTATAAGCCTGAACTCCCAGCCTGGGTATATAACTACCGGAGCGCCGCCCGGCGAACTCATGCTTTCAAGACCGACACTGATGCCAAGGCCCTGTATAATGCTTAATATAACAGTGCCATATCTTGTGTACTGTGTAATCTTCTTTCGGCCATGTTCACCCTCTTTTTTTAGCCGCTCAAGATGCGGTATCGCCACGGTCAATAACTGCAGGATAATAGATGCGCTGATATACGGCATTATCCCAAGCGCAAAAACCGACAGCCTTTCTAAGGCTCCGCCCGAAAACATATTAAAAATCCCGAAGATAGTACCTTCAACCTTTGCAAAAAATGAAGCGAGCGCGACTCCGTCTATACCCGGAGTCGGGACATGAACACCAATGCGGTAAACAATCAAAAGGGCCAGTGTATAAAAGATCCTTTTCTTTAGTTCGGGTATTTTGAATGCATTTTGGAAACCACCACCAACCATTATTTTAAGACCTCTATCTTCCCGCCGATAGCCTCGATTTTATCTCTGGCTCCTTTGCTGATATCGTTAACTCTGATTATTAAAGGATATTTTATATCACCTTGGCCAAGAAGCTTAATTCCATCATTTCTGCCTTTAATGAGTCCACAACTAATAAGGGCATCTTCATCTACCACGCTGCCGGCTTCAAATCTTAATAGATCACGTATATTAACTGTAGCGATACGTTTTTTAAAAATATTTACAAAACCACGCTTTGGTAAACGTCGATGAATAGGCATCTGACCGCCTTCAAAACCGGGCCTCACTCCTCCTCCGGAACGGCTGTTGTGCCCCTTTGTTCCTCTTCCGGCTGTTTTACCCGTTCCTGATCCAACGCCACGTCCTAAACGCTTACGTGTTTTACGTGAGCCCTTTGGCGATGACAATTCATTTAGCTTCATTGATCTTATCCTCAGCTTTCACCAGATGCGATACTTGGTTTATCATTCCACGAACCGAAGGTATATTTTTAAGCTCAACGGTTTTGTTGAGTTTTGTCAATCCCATTCCTCGCAAAACTCTGCGGTGCTTTTCGGGCCTTCCAATCATGCTCTTAACAAGAGTTATTTTCAATATGCCAGGCATTTACCATTCCTTAAGATTTATAGGTCTTGCACAGCTATGCCGCGCCTTAAAGCTACCTGTTCACGACTTTGAAGCTGTTGAAGCCCGGCAACAGTAGCTTTAACCAAATTATGAGGGTTATGTGATCCCAAACACTTTGTCAGAATATTTTGAACTCCCACAGCTTCAAGCACAGCTCTGACAGCACCACCAGCAATAACTCCGGTACCCATGGAAGCAGGCTTTAATAAAACCCTTCCTGCGCCAAATTTACCGATAATTTCATAGGGAATTGTGCTGTTAACCAAAGGCACTTTCCTCATGCTCCTTTTTGCCTTTTCTACTCCTTTACGAATCGCTTCGGGCACCTCTCCTGCTTTTCCTAGTCCAAACCCTACACTTCCCTTGCCGTCGCCGACTACAACTATAGCGCTAAAACTGAATCTTCTGCCACCCTTGACGACTTTTACCACGCGGTTAATATGAACTACCTTGTCAATTAATTGATTCTCTACTACATCCTGTTTAATCAAGAAATCCGCCCCCTCTATTCTTCATAAAATCGACTAAAAATTCAAACCAGATTCTCGCGCACCATCAGAAACAGCCTTGACCCGCCCGTGAAATAAAAAACCATTTCTGTCAAACACCACTTTCTGAATCCCTTTTTCGGCAGCACGCTCTGCTATAAGTTTCCCAACATAAGTTGCTGCAACAACCTTCCCCTTGCTTGATTCAGCCGCAAAATGCTCTTTTACATCCTTTTCAACAGTTGATGCGGCAACAATAGTATGTCCGGTTGTATCATCAATTATCTGCGCATAAATATGCTTTGCACTTCGAAATACACTCAATCTCGGTCGCTGCGTAGAACCAACCAGATTCTTTCTGATCCTTTTCTTTCTCTTTAAACGCGCATGCTTTTTTATATTTAACGAACCCATCCTCTTTTACATCCTTATCACTAAAGTATTGCCTGAACGAAAACCAAAATAAGAAACACAAAATCCAAAAAAACATACAATGAACTTATAAAACCCTAAATTTCAAGCATCAAATTACAAATAAATCCCAAATTTCAATATTCAATGACCAAAACATATACGAGTTTGGGATTTTGAATTTTGGTCATTGTAATTTATTTGATATTTGTTATTTGTTGTTTCAGAAAAGGAAATTCCTATACAATTGAATTAATACTATAGGGAATCAACCTCTGAACCCTGAACCTTTAAACCTTTGAACCTTAACGGCCTGGTGTGTTGCCATATTTATTGCGGCAATAAGACTGCCCGGATCTGCTTTGCCGGTTCCGGCAATATCATAAGCCGTCCCATGGTCAACAGAGGTTCTTATTATAGGAAGGCCAAGAGTCGTATTAACACCATCGGTAAAATGTATCATCTTAAAAGGAATCAGCCCCTGATCATGATACATGCATACTACGGCATCGTAATCACCTTTTGCAGCATGATAAAATATTGTATCGGGCGGAAAAGGCCCTGAAACATCAATTCCTTGCTTTCTTGAGAAATTGACGGCCGGAATAATAATATTTTCTTCTTCGTTTCCGAACATGCCCCTTTCCCCGGCATGTGGATTCAACCCTGCAACAGCAATATGCGGTTTTTCAAGTCCAAAACGTTCATATAGCGCATCGTGGGCTATCGATATTGTTTGCACTATTTTTTCCATAGAAAGAATCGAGGGAACATCCTTTAAGGGAACATGGATGGTCACAAGGATCACGCGAAGTTTATCGCCTGCAAGCATCATGGCAAAATTATCGGTTCTGGTGCGCTCGGCAAGAAGCTCGGTATGCCCGTTATAAGCATAACCTGCGATCCGCATGGCCATCTTGTTTATCGGGCAGGTAACAATAGCCGTTATGCTGCCGCAAGCCGCCATATCTATCGCCCTTATTATATAGCCCACCATTGCCTTGCCTGTCTGCGCCGTAGGCTTTCCCCAATATGTGTTTTCAGGATCGCACTTGGAAACAGTTAAAAGATCGATAAAGCCGCATTCATATCGGCCGGAATCAGGTGTGTCCGTTGTCCTGATATGAAGACTGCTCTTAGTGCATTTTTTTGCCGCCTCCAGCCTCTGAGCGTCTCCGATCACAAAGGGCCTGCACGCTTTATAAACAGCGGGCTCGCAAAGAGCTGTCAGGATAATCTCAGGGCCGATGCCTACAGGATCACCCATTGTAATGCCGATAATCGGCCTGTAATTTTTCATAAGGATAACTTCGGTGGTTTAAAATAAAAGAGAATATATCAAACACAAATCACGTGCCGCTTATCTCATGTTTCGAATTCGCACCTCAATCCCCTTTCGATCTTGAAGCAATTTCATAAGGTTCGAGGTATCTGTGTCGCCAAAATGATAGGGGTATAAAATTTTTGGCTGAAACGCGGTCGCAGCATCGACGACCATCTCAGGTGTCATCGTATACGGCAGGTTCATTGGCAAAAAGGCGCAGTCGATCTCTCGCAGTGATTTCATTTCAGGAATGTTTTCCGTATCCCCTGCAACATACACCCGCTTATCCCCAAAGGTGATGATGTACCCGTTCCCCACACCTTTGGGATGAAAGGGTTGTCCGTTATCGCGCTTATGGATGAGATTATAAGCCGGAATCGCTTCTATTTTCAATCCGCTTACGGTTTGGACATCTCCGTTTTTCATAATAATTCCGTTTTTTACCTGTTTTGAACAGGGTTCGGTTAATACCACCTTTGTTTTTTCAGTCCGTACAAGTTCCAGCGCTTTCAAGTCCAAGTGGTCGCGGTGCTCATGGGTAATCAAGACAATATCCGCTTTCGGGAACTTCGCAAAATCTGCGACGTTAGTGTATGGGTCAACATGGATAATCTTGGTGCCGAAAGTAAACATCAGGGTCCCATGGCCGATAAATGTGATCTTTAAATCATCGGCAGATGTTTTTATGATATCTGTTTCATATGGTTCTTTGGCGAGCGCTGAAGCTGAAAACATTAAAGTAATGCTGAGAAACAAAATTAAAAAGCATATTTTACCCATTGTCACACCTCCTTCGAAACCGCCCATTCATGCCTGCAAAAACCCTTTTCCGGCAAACACCGGCGCCTTCAGCAGCCAGCATTTAATTTTGCCACAAAGAACATTGTTCGATATTTTAACAAAACAACAACACGATATTTGTATTCCGGCTTAACATGAACTTGATTTTTCCAGTCTTTCATGACGGCTTTTCCTTATAATAAATCGGTCAACCTATTAAATGGCTTGGCTGGAACAAAAAAGACGACTGTCACAAAAGGTAAAAATGGCGATAATAGGTTGGCTTAATCGGATAACTATCTGATTTTATTTGGTGGGCCGTGTTGGTTCGATTCCAACACGGC
>JASEIZ010000004.1 GCA_030017395.1 Desulfobacterales bacterium
AGGAGGACAAGGCGGCGGCAGAGGAGGACAAGGCGGCGGCAGGGGGGGATACGGCAGTGGTAGATGAGGACAAAACTACATGGAATCTTCGGCTGTAAGTAAGTCGGCCACTTTTAGATTCGCTCGCTAATCCCGCAGCCCCGCTGGAACGGGATATCCGTCTTGCTCCGACAAGCTACGGGGTTAGCGCGCGCTTTTTTTATATTGTTTGGTTTGAGGTTTCTTATCTTCAGCATATTGAACCCGAATATTTCGACCATCAATTTTCGCGCCTTTCATTGATTTTAGCACTTTAGCCGCAACACTTGTTTCAACTTCAAAAAAAGAAAATTCCCGCATGATTTCTATTGGACCAATCTTTTCAGAGCTGATTCCAGCCTTGCTGCATAGAGTTCTTATCACAGCGCCTTTTTTTAGGTTGTCCATAGAGCCTGCATTTAAGAAAAACCGTTTCGATCTTCCATGTTCTAAATTTTTTTGTTGTCGATCTTTTTTTACAGGATGATGAGCATCTTCCTTTTTTTCCAAGGATGCATTTATATCCTTGGAATCTTTATAATAATTAAGAAAGCGGTTAAATTGAATTGAAACAAACTTGCAAATGAGTTCTTCTTTTGTAAGACCGTTTAGTGTATTATAGACCGGTTGCAGGAAACGCACGATTTCTTTCTGATCCACTTCAACTTCTACCATTTTGTTAATCATGGCACAGAGCTGTTTCTCACAAATTGCATATCCTTCCGGGACTTTTGCGCAACTAAATTTAACCCCTGCTTTTTTTTCTATAAACTGAAGTTTTCCTTTTTCCCGTGAATTGATGATTACTATGGATGTTCCTGATTTGCCCGCTCTTGCCGTTCTGCCGCTCCTGTGAGTATAGTTGCCGGCCTCATCGGGAAGTTTATAGTTAATGATATGAGTGATATCCTGAACATCTATCCCGCGGGCAGCAACATCTGTTGCAATAAGGATCTGAATGGATTTGGTTTTAAATCTGCTCATGACTTTATCTCGCATCGCCTGAGAAAGGTCGCCATGAAGGGCTTCGGCATTATAGCTGTCTTTGATCAGTTTTTCTGCTATTTCCTGTGTCTCTTTTCGCGTGCGACAAAACACAAGGCCATAAATATCCGGGTAATAGTCAATGATGCGTTTCAACGCCTGATACCTGTCCTTTTCTTTAACCATATAATTCACATGCAAAATATTTTCCGCGCCACTATTTTTCTTTCCTATGGTTATCTCAACCGGATTTTTCATATATCTTTTTGCAATTCTTGCAACTTCATTGGGCATTGTTGCGGAAAACAGCCAGGTTCTTTTCTGAGACGGCGTATTTTCAAGAATGGCATCTATATCTTCCTGAAATCCCATGTTGAGCATTTCATCTGCTTCATCAAGAACCACATATGAGATTTTAGAAAGTTTCGCAATTTTTCTATTAATAAGATCAAGCAGTCTTCCCGGTGTTGCCACAATAATCTGAGCGCCTTTTTTGATCTGATTTCTCTGCTCTTCAATGCTGGCGCCGCCATAAACAGCAACAACCTTTGCACCTTTTACATATTTGCATAATTTTTTAATATCATCGGAAATCTGCAAACAAAGTTCCCTGGTGGGACAAATCACTATTCCTTGAGTATGTGTCAGATCAAAATCAATTAGCTGGATCATAGGCAAAGCAAAAGCTACTGTTTTACCTGTTCCGGTCTGGGCAAGCCCTACAAGATCCCTGTCTCCTCCAATAATTTCAGGAATTGCATCTGTCTGTATGGGCGTGGGTTCAACAAATCCCAGTTCTTTAAGAGCTTGTAACAACTCGTCAATTAAATCCAAATTTTCGAAACTCATGCTTCTCCTCAGTCTTTCCAATAATTTTAAATGATCGTCTGTCTCAGGCATACTCGCCAGGAGCTTAATAAAGAAAGGATAAGAAATTAGTGGATCGGTCCTTTACCCACAGGACGGTTGTGGGCGGTCAGAATAGTCTTTCGCAACCGGATGGAAAGAGGGGTCACTTCCACCATTTCATCGGCTTTGATAAAGTGGATAGCCCTCTCAAGGGTTATGGGAATGACCGGTGTTAAAACCACAGCGTCATCCTTGCCCGAAGCCCGTATGTTGGTGAGTTTTTTTTCCTTACAGGGATTTACGTTGAGATCCACCTCACGATTGTATTCCCCTACAATCATGCCCTCGTAAACCGGATCATTGGGAACCACAAACAACCACCCCCTGGGTTCCAGTTTGAACAAGGCATAAGCCACGGCCTGTCCATAGCGATCCGAGACTAATGATCCTGTGTACCGGGACTGAAAATCTCCCATATAATAGTCATATCCGGAAAAATAAGAATTCAGGATACCGGTGCCTTTGGTATCGGTCAAAAACTCCTCTCTGTACCCGATCAGCCCCCTGGATGGCATGATAAATTCGATTCTAACCCTGCCCGTGCCCTTGTTCACCATATTGCTCATACGGGCTTTTCGATGTGTTAACTTTTCAGTAACCACCCCCACAAATGGCTCGTCGCAATCTACAAAAACATGCTCCATTGGTTCCTGGCGCTTTCCGTTCTTTTCCTTATAGATTACTTCAGGTCTTCCCACGCACAATTCAAATCCTTCTCGGCGCATGGTTTCTATGAGGATTGCCATTTGGAATTCCCCGCGGCCACTGACAACGAAGCGTTCCTGACTTCCGGTATCTTCCACGCGGATAGCCACGTTGCGCAGTGTCTCTTTCATAAGCCGTTCCCAGATTTTGCGGGATTGAACTATTTTACCTTCCTTACCAGCCAGGGGACCGTTGTTGATGGCAAAAGTTATTGAAACCGTGGGCTCGTCCACACAAATTCGCTTTAATGCCTTGGGTTCGGTTCGGCTGCAGATAGTATCTCCGATCTTCACATTGTCGATACCCGAAATCACGATAATATCTCCAGGATCAACGCAATCCACGGCTTTCAGCACCATGCCTTGGTACACCTGTAGTTTGCTGAGCTTGATAGGCAGCCGGGTATTGTCTTCCGTAATACAGACCAGTCTGTCATTAGAAGAGATGGATCCGTTCATGATCTTACCCACGGCCAGGCGGCCCAGATAGTCAGAATAGGCCAGATCCGCCACCAGCATTTGAAAAGGTTCTTCCGAATCGTAAACAGGGCCCGGGATTTTCGACAAAATAGTATCAAAAAGAAGGTTGAGATTTTCCCGTGGTTCATCTAAGGCGGGTTGAACAATTCCCTGACGTCCAATTGCATAGAGGACTTGAAAATCCAATTGATCCTCGGAAGCATCCAGATCGATAAACAGATCATAAATCTCGTCCAGCACCTCATCTGCCCGGGCATCTTTGCGATCGATCTTGTTGATCACCACCAGCATGACCAATCCTGCTTCCAAGGCTTTTTTCAAAACAAACCGGGTTTGGGGCAAGGGGCCTTCCGAAGCATCCACCAGTAAAATAGCGCCGTCCACCATGGCCATGGCCCGTTCCACTTCCCCACCGAAATCCGCGTGGCCTGGTGTATCCAGGATGTTGATCTTGGTGTCTTTCCACACGACCGAGCAGTTCTTGGCCGCGATTGTAATGCCGCGCTCCCGCTCCAGATCCATGCTGTCCATGATCCGCTCATCCACCACCTTACCTTCCCGAAACAGGCCGCTCTGGCGGAACATGGCATCTACTAGGGTGGTCTTGCCATGGTCAACGTGAGCAATGATAGCAATATTTCTCAATTTTTGATTTTGTTGTCTGGTCATAATACATTTAAGGCCGATACGAGTTCAATTGTTCATTAAATCACTCTTTCATTGCCCCCGTCTATCGGGACCTGCGCGCCTGTTGTTTTGGCAAAAGCCGGACCCGCCATGCAGCAAACCAGATCGGCTACATGTTTTGAAGTAACTTCGGTTTTTAGCAGATTTTTGGTTTTATATTCCTGAGCAGTAAGTCCGTAACTTTTAGCTCGCTCATTTAAGACTTCTTGAGTCCATATGCCGGTATCAAACACGGCATCAGGATGAATGATATTAACTCTGATTCCATCTGCAGCCAGTTCCAGCGCGGCCACCCGGGCAAGTTGAGTTAAACCCGCCTTAGCGACCGAATAAGCGGAAGCGCCGGGGCCTGGAGCAGGAACGTTTTTTGAAGCAATAAATATCACAGATGGATCAACACCCTGTTTGAGATAAGGAATGCATGTTTTCAACAATCGCTGGTGACTCGACAAATTGATCTCCATGCTTCGATTCCAGGTTTCAGTATCCATCTTTTCAATGCTTTGGCTGTGGGTAAATATTCCTGCATTATTTATCAATATATCAAGGCCGCCAAAACTTCGAACAGTAAATTCTACTGCTTCCTTTACACTTTTATCATCGGAAATATCACAAGTTAATCCTGCCAGATCGGACAGATCAAACATACGGGTGATTGCTGGGTTTAGATCCATGCCGACAACCGCGGCGCCATGTTCGTGCAGAGCCTTGGCACAGGCAAGCCCTATGCCGCTTGCAGCGCCGGTAACAAGAGCTATCTTGCCTTGGAATGTTCGAGCTGTGTCTTCTTTACGCAATTTTGATTGTTGCAACTCCCAGTATTCCATATCGAAAATATCTCTTTCCGGCAGGGCTTTCCAGCCGCCTATGGCTTCACCCCACTGAATCGCCCTGATGGTATGAAAAGCAATATCGGAAACAATATTTGCTTCCCTTACACTTTGTCCAAAAGCCATGATGCCGTGTCCGGGCCAAACTCCCCATCTTGGAGCAGGATCAAGGCTGAGCAGGCAGCCACTTGCTGCGATACTGCGCGAGCACGGCGAGTCGGTATTTCGCTTAAAATACTCTTTGTATGCCGCGCAAAAGTCGGTTATTTCTTTTTCAATATCTTTTTTTATTACAACCGGTATATGTTTTGTACGGACCACATGATCAGGAGTTAAAGGGCCGCGGATGGCGATCGAGTCTACATCGGTCAGATTGGCAAATCCACAGGCTTCAGGGGTGCTATCCAGTTCGGCTATCATGGCAGACCCTTTTGCCAGAGAAACCTGTTTGCGAATTTTTGCCAGCGTGAGCAAATCTTCTCCAGCTTCTGCCTTGGCGACGTAATCAAATGCCCCGTTTGCTTGAAGATAGTCTTCAGCAAGGGAAACGAGATTGATCATCTGTTTATAACTTTCTTTGGCATTGTCTGAAAAGGTAAAGACACCGTGATTCATCAGTATTATGCCTTTAATTTCATTCCAGTTGATATTACTGGTCATTTCATAAACTTTTTTCGCCAGGATAAAACCGGACATTGCATAAGGCACAATCAAGACACTGTCTTTATAAATTTCTCTGATCAACCTTTTGCCCTTTTCGTTATTGGTGATCGTTACAACCGCATCCGCGTGAGTGTGATCAACATATTTAAAGGGTATAATGGCGTGCAGGATGGCTTCTACAGAAGGATTCGGGGCCAAATGATCGATCATTGCGTTTTTTTGAAGCCGCAGCATATCCGTATCAGACAAGCTCTCAAGTTTCACCATCCTTTTAAGCGTTTCCAGCTTGACAGGAGCAAATCCTGCTGCCTGAATCGTTTTCAGATCCCATCCGCTTCCTTTTATATACAGCACCTCTTCGATATCGCCGAAGAGGTTTTTTATTTTAGCTTTTAAGGACGTGTTGCCTCCGCCATGTAAAACCAGGCTGGATTCCCTGCCCAATAATCTGGAGGTGTAAACCATGAGTTCTAATGGATCATCTAAAAAGCTTTCTGCCTCGTTGTCGTTCCATAAACTTTTCATAACAGCCTATCTCTTTATAAAATAGTCAAAATCCGCGCCTGTTTCTGTCCAGGCTCCTGTATTGAATCGCCTCGGCAACATGATCGATCTGAATATCTTTTTCTCCAGCCAAATCGGCAATGGTACGGGCGATTTTTAGAATGCGGTTATAAGCGCGGGCAGACAGACCAAGTTTGTCTATGGCCGATTCAAGAAGACCGCAGGATGCATCGTCTATTTTGCAATATTTTTTTATGTGACGATTGTTCATATGGGAATTGCAAAATATTTTTGTTTTAACAAATCGTTCATATTGAATCAGTCTGGATGCAAGAACCCTTTTCATAATATCTTCTGACGATTCGGCCCATGAATCCTTTGAAAGGTCTCTATATTGAACTGCCGGTACTTCAACGTGAATATCTATTCTGTCCATTAACGGGCCTGAAATCTTTGATCTGTACTTATGAATCTGCTGATACGTACACCGACATTCGTGCTTGGAATCGGAAAAGTAGCCGCACGGACACGGGTTCATAGCGGCGACCAGCATAAAACTGGCAGGATAGGTTATGGTCGATGAGGCACGTGAAATAGTTACATTTAAATCTTCTACCGGCTGGCGCAGCACTTCTAACACATGTTTTTTAAATTCCGGAAGTTCGTCCAGAAAGAGAACTCCATTATGAGCCATGCTTACCTCGCCCGGCCTGGGGATATGTCCGCCTCCTATTAAACCTGCATCTGATATTGTGTGGTGAGGAGATCTGAAAGGCCTTTTTGTAACCAGGGCTTGCCCTTTTGAAAGCATTCCAACTACGGAATAAATTTTGGTGGTTTCGATTGATTCGTCAAATGTAAGCGGCGGAAGTATGGTCGGCAAACGTTTCGCCAGCATGGTTTTTCCAGAACCTGGTGGGCCAACCATAATTAAATTGTGACCTCCGGCAGATGCTACCTCCAGTGCCCGCTTTACATGTTCCTGGCCCATGACTTCGGAAAAATCCACTTCAAACTTGCCTGCCCGGCCAAGTATATTGGAAATATCGGTTTTTTCAGGTTTGATTTGAGTGAATCCGCAAAAAAAATCAACTATCTGGGGCAGAGTTTTCACTGGAAGAACCGATATTTCATTTACCACCGATGCCTCATGCCTGTTATCGTATGGCACTATAATCCCAGAATAGCCGGCAGCTTTTGCGGCAATGGCCATGGGAAGAGATCCCTTTACAGGTTTTATACGGCCATCCAGTGAAAGCTCGCCCAAAACAAGGTATCTGGAGGCTATTTCAGCGGGAATTATGCCGGATGCGACCAATATACCCAATGCTATCGGCAGATCAAAACCAGTGCCTTCCTTTTTAATGTCTGCCGGCGCTAAATTTACAGTTATCCTGTCGTCGGGAAAGCTGTATCCGGAATTATTAATGGCGGATTTAACCCTTTCCTTGCTTTCCTTTACAGCCGTTTCAGGGAGCCCCACAGTAGTAAACGTCGGGAGGCCATGGGCTATGTCTACTTCCACTTCCACAAGATAGGCATCTATACCGATAACAGCGCTGCTTAATATCTTTGCTATCAATTATTCTCCTCTCTGTAAATAATCTTGCGCCAGTTCGAGAAGTTAGCACGGATTAACATCTCAGGGCAAGTGTATTATCGTTTTATGTTTTCTCTTTTTCGACTAAAAAAGGGGTTACAGTTAATAAAAAAAACCGTAACCCCTTATATTTCTCACAAATGGTAGGCGGTACTGGATTTGAACCAGTGACTTCTACCGTGTGAAGGTAGCACTCTCCCGCTGAGTTAACCGCCCATAATTGTTAATTGAGAGCTTTGAAAAATGCTCTGTTTTGTTCAAGTTCAAGGAAGGCGAAAATTTTAACCGGAGGAATATATTGAATATTTCGAGGATTAAAATTTGAGCCTGACACAGAAATTGGGCAAAAGAGGGCGTTTTGCAAAGGTCTCTAATTGTCGACCTTATCTTTTAACTCCTTACCTACTTTGAAAAACGGCAGTTTCTTGGAATATACTTTAATCTGTTTGCCGGTTTTGGGGTTTCGACCCGTGTACGGCTTGTATTTTTTAACGGTAAAACTTCCAAAACCCCTGATTTCAACACGTTCGCCATTGGAAAGGGTTTTTGTTATAGTTCCAAAAAATGTGTCAATGGTTTTTTTGACACTTTTTTTGCTTATGCCGGTTTTATCCTTAAGCGCATTGATTAGGTCGACTCTGTTCATCGAAACCCCTTTTCAATAAGTTCTATTTTCTCAACTTGTTATTTTGAACACAAATATATTGGAATATAATTAATTGATTGCTTTTAAGTCAAGCTTTTTCCTAATATGAATGAACAAATCTCGTTTCCCGAACATTGTCGCGATATTATCTTGAAATCAATACCTTTCACAAATTCTCCGGCAAAGACACCATACTCGACAGAGCATATTACATTGCTAATCCTCTCTGCCAGATGTTCCCGGTTCGATTGTTTTAACAAGGTAAGCCATGGGCATTCCCTGATAATAATGTTAATCCGTGAATCTTTCCTTAAAAGCTCATTTGCAAAATTTTCAGCATCCAGCTTAAACTTAAGGGCAGTCAGCAGGTCCTCTTCAGAAGCGGTTTCAAGCTTTAACAGCTCTTTTATCTTTCTAGCTTGTATTTTCGGCAGTATTTCCCATACCCTGCCGTCAATCTCAAGGGCCTTGTCAAACGAGTCTGTTTTTTCCAGCATCATAAACCACAGACCATCTACGGCAATAAAACATTTTTTAAAATATTCACTTAATATTTGTGGATCCATGCGTTACCCGCACCTGTTTTTTTGCCTTTTTTATTCCTTCACAAATGGATTGGTATGTTTTTCCCGCCCTATAGTTGTCTCGGGGCCATGACCCGGAAAAACCCTGACAGCATCGTCCAGCACAAAAAGTTTGTTTTTTATACTGGATATCAGAGTGTGAAAATTTCCACCAGGCAGATCAGCTCGCCCAATTGAACCTGCAAAAAGGGTGTCTCCGACAAACAGGTTTCCATCGGTCAAAAGCGCAATTCCGCCCGGAGAATGGCCTGGAGTGTGAATAACTTTTAACGTAATACTGCCCAAATATATTATATCGCCATCTTTAAGGGTCTGATCGGGTGGCGGTGAATTGTCTGTCGCAAGTCCGAACGAAGCTGCAGAGGCTGAAAGCCGACTCAACATCGGCGCGTCCAGAGAGTTAATTAATATATCCGCTCCCGTTGCCTCCTTCATTTCTCTGTTTCCGCCCACATGGTCAAAATGACCGTGCGTATTTATAATATATTTTACCGTCAATTCCAGTTCTGCGAGAGACCAGAGAATTCTATCTGTTTCATCTCCGGGATCAATCACTGCCGCATCTCTGGTCTTTTCACAACCTAAAATAAAACAGTTCGCCATAAGAGGCCCGACAGCCAGTTTTTTAATAATCATAAACGGTTAAAAACCTTTCTCGCTCAATCTACATGTAAAACTTCGCGAAACGCCTGTATTGAGACCTTTGCATAACTGCCATTTTTCCGTGATGCGGTGTCAGGCTTCAAATTTTAATCCTCAAAATACTCAATGTATTCCTGCGGTTACACGAAGTGAAGCATCGGTGCTCATATTTTCGCCTTCCTTGCCTGACGAAAAAATGTCGCGTTCTGCAAAGGTCTCGTATTGTCATTGCGAGCAAAGCAATCTCGTATCGACTTTCAGCTATTCTTTTTTTTAGCCCGCTCAATAAGTTCTATCAGGCTGCTTACCTTGGGTTTTGGCTTGGCATTAACAAGCCTGACAAAATCATCTTCAGACATGTTTTTTTTCAAAAAAGCCGATACATCAAAATGTTCCCACCAGCAGTCAAATATCTTCCAGCAAGGCAACAGCATGTCATCCCCGTGTGCCCTGCAGTATTGAAAGGATACAGAACTTCCAAGCCTGGGGCATCTGCACTCAAGATTATCTTTGCCGTTATCCATTGTTCGTCCATGACAACAAGTCTATCGGCTTTTTAACAAGGCAGGCTTGGGATAATCGGCAAATACTTCTTCAGACTTTATTAATTCCTCGTTACTCAAGCTAAAATCTTTCATTTCACCTGAAAAATATTTGTCATAAGCTGCGAGATCAAGTAACCCGTGTCCACTTAAGTTAAAAAGAATTGTTTTTTCCTTTCCTTCTTCTTTTGCTTTGTTGGCCTCGTCGATCACACATGCAAGAGCATGGTTGGTTTCAGGAGCGGGTATAATTCCTTCTGCTTTGGCAAAAGCTACACCCGCTTTATATGCATCGAGCTGTGTAACGGCTTTAGCTTCAATAATTTCTTCGCTCGCAAGCTGGCTCACAATTGGAGCCATGCCGTGATATCGAAGCCCCCCTGCATGAATAGGCGCAGGCATGAAATTGTGTCCAAGGCTATGCATAGGAATAAGAGGCGTGTATCCTGCCGCATCGCCATGATCATATACAAACGGAGCCCTTGTTATCGTTGGGCAGGCTGCTGGTTCGACAGGATAGATTTTGATTTCTTTTCCATTTAACTTATCATAGACAAAAGGAAGGGCCAGTCCTGCGAAATTACTTCCTCCACCGGCGCATCCTATTATCACATCAGGATACTCGCCGACTTTTTCCATCTGTTTTTTGGCTTCAAGGCCGATAATTGTCTGATGCAGTAAAACATGATTTAAAACGCTCCCCAACGAATAGCGCGTTTGGCCGGTCTCATCGGTAACAGCCGCTTCAATGGCTTCGCTGATGGCGATTCCTAAACTTCCAGGGGTATCAGGATCCTTTTCCAGAGCCTGCCGGCCAGCCCTGGTCTCTGTGCTGGGACTTGCTATACAATTACTGCCCCATGCAGCCATCATGGATTTACGATAGGGCTTCTGGTCAAAACTTATTCTTACCATAAAAACTTTACATTCTATGCCAAACTGGGAACAGGCAAAGGCCAGAGCACTTCCCCACTGCCCCGCGCCGGTTTCCGTAGTTATTTTTTTAATCCCAAACGCTTTATTGTAATACGCCTGTGGCACAGCGGTATTTGGCTTATGACTTCCAGGAGGGCTTACGCTTTCGTTTTTAAAATATATTTTTGCAGGCGTGCCAAGAGCTTTTTCCAGTGATAATGCCCTTACCATAGGTGATGGACGCCAGATGTTATAAATCCTTAACACCTCTTCCGGAATATTTATCCACCTTTCAGAACTTACTTCCTGTTCTATCAAATTCATCGGAAAAACAGGAGTAAGAGCTTCAGGGCTTACCGGTTTTCCATCCGGACCTAAAGGCGGATTCATCTTAATGTCTGCAAGAATATTATACCATTGGCGAGGCATCTCATTTTCGGTTAATAGTATTTTTTTGATCTCCATAACATAACTCCTTTGCTTCTATTTTGTTTTTCTTGCCTTTACTATAATATTTATTTCTTTTTTTTCCATGGCTATGCGGATACTGTCAAGAATTCCATTTATAAATGCCCCGGATTCTTCAGTGCCAAATTTTTTCCCAACATCAATAGCCTCGTTTATAGATACTTTTGATGGAATATCATTGCATAAAAGCATTTCATATACGGCAAGCCTTATAATATTTCTGTCAACACATGACATGCGTCCAATCTTCCAGTTGCTTGAAAATCGTTCAATAATATAATCAATTTCGGATTTATAATCAATTACACCTTTTACCAATTCAAGAAAAAATGGAACGGCATTTTTTGAATGCGCAAAACTATTACAGAAAAGTGCTACTGCCTCCTGTGAGTCGTTTTTACTAATATCCATATAAAAAAGAGCTTGTATTGCAAGTTCGCGTGACTTGCGACGGATCCCCATGATTATACCTAATCGATAATCTCCATCAAGTTTGCCATTTCCATGGCAGCTATTGCGGCATCCCACCCTTTATTGCCTGCTTTTGTTCCGGCGCGCTCAATAGCCTGCTCAATAGTATCTGTTGTTAAAACTCCAAAGATAACCGGGATACCGGCTTCCAGGCTTACCATGGCAATCCCCTTGGTAACTTCGGCGCTTATATAATCAAAATGAGGAGTTGAGCCGCGAATTACCGCTCCAAGACAGATAACGGCATTATAAAGTCTCTTTTCAGCCATCTTCTTCGCAATTAGCGGTATTTCAAAAGCCCCTGGAACTTTGACTATTTCAATATCCGAATCCCTGACGCCTGAACGCATGAGAGCATCGATTGCCCCTCCCACAAGTTTGTCGGTAATAAAATCGTTGAACCGGCTTACCACTAATACGAACTTCTTGTTTTCCGCAAGAAGTTTACCCTCAATAATTTTTGGCATTATTTTTATCCCTCCAGATATTATATGAACTTGGTTCTAACTTCGGCCAATAACAACTGTGCGTGCTGTTTGTGAACTATACCTATTCATAGTCAAAATTGATGATTGTCGATTTGTGGAATCGCTTCGCTCTGTCTTTTTGTTATAAAATTAATAGAATACCTTCAATCATCAATCTTCAATCTTCATCACTTTATCGGTTATGGCGTTACATCAATATTTAGAAGATGTCCCATTTTGAGTTTCTTGCACTCAAGATATGAACGGTTGTGCTCATTAGGTGCCACCTCTATCGGCACCTGTTCAACAATGCTCAATCCATAACCTTCAAGCCCAACAATCTTTTTGGGATTATTTGTAAGTAATTTCATCTTTCTTACACCTATATGCGCAAGAATTTGGGCGCCTATGCCATAATTTCTAAGATCAGGTTTAAAACCAAGTTTTTTGTTTGCTTCGACGGTATCAAAACCCTTATCCTGCAATGCGTAGGCCCTTAACTTATTTACAAGACCTATTCCCCTGCCTTCCTGCCTTATATATAGCAGTACACCTGCCCCCTCATTTTCAATCATTTCCATTGATTTGTGCAACTGATCTCCGCAGTCGCATCTGAGAGAACCGAATATATCGCCCGTCAGGCATTCAGAGTGGACCCTGACAAGCACAGGTTTGTTAGGGTCTATTACGCCTTTAACCATGGCTATATGAAGCAGGTCGTCTACATCGTTTTCATACACTATTGTCCTAAATTCACCTGCGTATAACGTCGGGATGGTAGTCTCAGCCGAAACCCTCACAAATGATTCGGTGCGCATGCGATATTCTATTAAATCTGCGATCGTGCATATCCCAAGCCCATGCTTTTCGCTGAATTTTTCAAGGGAAGGCATTCTGGCCATGGATCCGTCGTCATCCATGATTTCACAAATAACTCCGGCAGGTTTCAAACCCGCTAAACGAGAAAGATCTACCGAACCTTCCGTCTGGCCTGCCCGCACCATAACACCGCCCCGCTTGGCTCTTAAAGGAAATACGTGCCCCGGCCTGACAAGATCATCCGGTTTGGCATTATCATCTATAGCTGTCAGGATTGTAGTTGCACGGTCAGCAGCGGAAATACCGGTTGTTACACCTTTTCTTGCCTCTATTGAAACGGTAAAACCTGTATGGAACTGCGAGGTGTTATGTTCCACCATCAGCGGGAGGTCAAGGGAATCAACCTTTTCTCCCGACATTGCAAGGCATACAAGTCCTCGCCCATGCTTTGCCATAAAGTTGATGGCCTCCGGCGTAACCTTTTCAGCAGCGATCATAAGATCACCCTCATTTTCACGATCCTCATCATCAACAAGGATGACCATGCGTCCATTTCTTATATCTTTAATGGCATCTTCAATTTCAATCAACGGCATTTTTTCTAATTATCTCCATATTTTTATAAAAAACCGGTTTCTGTTAGAAACTGCATATCGACAGACTTTTGCCCGGCTTCTTTCTTTATATTGTTGGCGGGTTTTTTCGCAATAAAATTTTCAATATACTTTCCGATCATATCTGTTTCAATATTAACATGATCCCCGACTTTTTTAAAGCCGACAGTTGTCAGTTTTGCTGTATGCGGAATAATGCTTACATCAAAACAGTCACGGCTGCGGTTATTAATGGTAAGACTTATACCATCTACAGCAACTGAGCCTTTTGTTATCATATAACGTGATAAAATTTCCGGCACATTAATAGCGACAATTATTGCATTGCCTGCTTTCTTTTTGTTTTTAATTGTGCCGATACCGTCAACATGCCCTGAAACAAGGTGTCCGTCAATACGGTCGGAAAGACGAAGGGCTCGCTCAAGGTTAACACGATCTCCGATTTTTGCCGTGCTAAAAGTTGTCTTTGCTATGGTTTCCGGAGATATATCAACCTCAAAACGTTTCCCTGCAATAATGACTACTGTAACACAGACGCCGTTTATTGCAATGCTATCTCCGATTTTAGTTTGATCAAGAGGAAGGTCGGCATCTATCAACAAACGTTTGCCCCGGCCCGAGGAACGTATTTCGGCTATCGTGCCAAGTCCTTCTATAATACCTGTAAACATTTCAGACCTTATAAAAACTATTTGTTATTGACTGCAATCCCTTCACTCTATCTTTTCAATCAACAATCATCAATCGACAATCATCAATCCTAAACATATCCTTCGATCATGACGTCATTGCCGAATCGCCGGACATGTATGTCTTTTACAGGAATACATCCGTCCATTAACGCCGGGCCAGGCCCCTTGCATATAGGCATGCCGTCATCTCCTCCTAAAATTTTGGGAGCGTAAAAAAAGATAACCTTGTCAACAATTCCTGCTTTAAACGCCGATGCAATAACGCTGCCGCCTCCCTCGATGAGAAGGCTGGTTATACCAAGATCGCCAAGACGATCCATAAGTTTATCAAGATCTATCAGGCCATCCTTGACCGGCGATTGTATAACCTTTACGCCCAATGCTTCTACTGCGTTTTTTTTATCCTCTGAAACAGATTTGCCGGTTATTATAATTGTATCAGAACTGGAATTAAGCCGCAATACTTTAGCTTCTTCAGAAATCGTTAGATTAGTATCAAGTATTATCCTTGCGGGATCCATGCCGTTAATATCGTTCAAACGAACCGTCAGAGAAGGATCATCCTGTTTTACAGTGTTAATTCCGACCATTATTGCATCAACACTGTGACGCAGCTTATGAACATGCATTCTTGATTCATCCCCTGAAACCCACCTGGAATTACCTGTTTTTGTCGCAATTCGTCCATCTAATGTAGCGGCACATTTAATTACAACAAAGGGACGTTTAGTTGTCACATATTTTATGTAAGATTCATTAAGCCTTTTTGCTTCATCTTCACAAACACCGGATGTAACATCTATTCCATGTCTTTTTATATAGTCTACGCCTCCTCCTGTAACATCTGGATTAGGGTCTTTCATGGCTATAACTACACGCTTTATGCCGGCCTCAACTATCTTTACGGTGCATGGAGGAGTCCGTCCTGTATGATTGCAGGGCTCAAGGGTAACATAAAGGGTCGCATCTCCGGTTAAGGCTTGCGCATCATTGATGGCGTTAATTTCAGCATGGGCTTTCCCCGCAGCTTTGTGGTAACCTTTTCCCACAACTTTGCCATTTTTTACGATAACGGCACCGACCATAGGATTTGGCGATACAAAGCCCCGCCCCTTTACAGCCAGAGCAATGGCCATTTTCATGAAAAATTTATCATCTATTAACATTTGATCCCTTATCACTTAACAGGCTTTTGAGCTCGCATACAAAGTCATTTACATCTTTGAACTCTCTATAAACCGATGCAAATCTGACATACGCAACATCATCTATTTTATGAAGCTTTACCATGATCTTTTCGCCGATTATATTGGAAGGGATTTCTTTTTCTCCGGTTTCCTTGAGGTCGCGTTCCAAATCATCTATGAATTGTTCAATAACATTAATGCTTATATTTCTTTTCTCACAGGCTTTTTGTATGCCGGAACGCACCTTTTCACTGCTGAAGACTTCTCGACGGCCATCCTTTTTAACAATCATAACAGGAAGTTCTTCAGTATGTTCATAAGTTGTAAATCGTCTGCCGCATATAATGCATTCTCTGCGTCTACGTATTGCATCTCCATTCTTGCCCAGCCTTGAATCAATTACCTTGCTTTCAATTTCTCCACAAAATGGACACTTCATTAATTTCTCCTACTTGCCGGCATTAATCTTGATTGCCTCGACACCTGCCTCTTTAAACATTTCCATGGACATGGGATCTGCATATCCGTCACGATAATAAATCTCTATTATTCCTGCATTGATAATCATTTTAGCGCATATTAAACATGGCTGGTTTGTGCAGAAAAGCCTTGCTCCTTTTATGGAAACACCATGCAATGCAGCCTGAATAATAGCATTTTGCTCAGCATGTATGCCTCTGCACAGTTCATGCCTCTCTCCTGAAGCAATATTCAATTCCTCGCGCAGACAACCAATTTCCATGCAATGTTTAATGCCGGTTGGCGCTCCGTTATAGCCGGTAGACAGGATTCTTTTATCCTTTACAACTACACAGCCAACAGCGCGCCTGAGACATGTAGAGCGTTTTGCCACAAGCTGAGCAATATCCATAAAATAAATTTCCCATGAGGGCCGGTTAGCTTTTGTTGCCATTATATTAAGTTATTAAGTATGATGAACTCGTAAAAAGTCCCGAAATCGTCATGCCGGACTTGATCCGGCATCCAGAACGCATTGAATTTACTGGATTCCGGCTTTCGCCGGAATGACGTAAAACGGTATTTTTTGACTTTTTACGAGACCATCAAACTTGGCCTTCATGTTTTTTTCTAACGCTTCTGCCAGTTTGTATATATCCAACTCGTAAACTCGTTTCATCTCTCCCGAATTTCTACTTTCTACTTTCAAGTTTCAAGCCGTGAACGGCTACTATAATTCTTAATTTTCTGTGGTTACTTTTATTTAAACCTATCTGCGTTCATCTTTGTAAATCTGCGGCTTAGTTCAGGAGGTTGCAGTCTTAATCAATAAACGCGTTTGATCGGAAAAGCCTCGCAAATATCGAGTACCTTTTTTCTCGTAGTCATAATGAGATTATTATCACTGGGCTTTTTCAAAACACCGATAATCAGTCCGGCTATGAATTCCATTTCGGTTTCCTGCATGCCTCTCGACGTTATGGCGGGTGTGCCGATACGGATGCCGCTGGTTATAAACGGACTTAATTTTTCAAACGGAATGGAATTTTTGTTTACCGTAATACCTGCTCTTCCCAAAGCCTCTTCAGCATCTTTTCCGGTAATGTTAAAATTTTGCAGATCTGCGAGCATCATGTGATTATCCGTGCCGTCTGAAATGAGCTTAACACCATCTTTCATCAGGCATTGAGCAAGAGCCTTTGCATTTTTAACAACATTTATCTGGTAGATTTTAAACGATTCTGCAAGGGCTTCTTTAAAGGCAACAGCTTTAGCGGCAATTATATGCATGAGCGGCCCGCCCTGAATCCCGGGAAATATCTCTCTGTTTAACTTTATGCCATAATCCTCTTTTGCAAGGATCAACCCACCGCGAGGGCCCCGAAGTGTCTTGTGAGTCGTCGAAGTTACGACATCGGCAAAAGGTATCGGAGATGGATGGACATCTGCCGCAACCAGACCGGCTATGTGAGCCATATCCACCATTAAATAAGCGTCTGTTGATTCGGCAATTCTGGCGAATTTTTCAAAATCTATGATTCGCGGATAGGCGCTTGCGCCGGCAACGATCATCTTTGGTCTATGCTTGGCAGCCAGAGCAGCCACCTCTTCATAATCGATAATCCCTGTTTCTTTTTTAACACCATAATGGACGAAGTTATAAAATTTCCCCGAGAAACTGACTTTGCTTCCATGGGTAAGGTGCCCGCCATGAGACAGGTTCATGCCAAGGATGGTGTCTCCCAAATTTAAAAGCGCAAAATATACGGCCATATTTGCCTGAGAACCGGAATGGGGTTGAACATTTACATAAGATGCACTGAAAAGCTGTTTCGCTCTTTCAACAGCCAGTTTTTCGGCAATATCAACATATTCACAGCCGCCATAATAACGTTTGTCAGGATATCCTTCAGCATATTTGTTGGTAAGGACGCTTCCCTGAGCAGCCATTACAGCCTGACTCGCTATATTTTCCGAGGCTATAAGTTCCAAGGTATTTTTTTGTCTGTCTATTTCCCTGTTAATGGTATCGGCAATATCCGGATCAATCTCTTCAATAAACTTTGTGTCCAACTATCCATCTCCTCTTTAGTTCTTATTTGTTCAGGTTTCATACCTTCTTTTCGCTTGTCTTTCTCTGTATATCCTGTAATTGAGCTGTTACACCATTTCCTCAATCCTGTCGAATTTCTTAATCCGCAATTGATGTCTTCCACCGTCAAATGGTGTTTCGAGCCATGCCCTTACAATTTCCCTGGCCAGTTCTTCCCCGATTACACGGCCCCCCATAACCAGAATATTAGAGTTGTTGTGACGTCTGCTCATTATTGCGGAAAAAAGGTCATTGCACAGCGCCGCTCTGACATGTGGAAATTTATTGGCAACCATGGACATTCCAAGACCGGTACCGCAAAGAAGTATCCCGCGCTCATATTTGCCGGTTGAAACCATAGCCGAAACCTTAATCCCAAATTCTACATAATCAACGGAATCTTCATTATATGTTCCGACGTCATTAATATCTATACCAGTTTCAATAAGATATTGTCTGATTTTTTCCTTTAATTGATAAGCGGCATGATCGCTTCCAATTACGATTTGTGTTTTGTTCTCTTGCATCTTATACCCTCATATCGCAATTTGATAGCTTCGTCAAAAGTCTTTTATAGTAAGGCTCTGATTGAGCCAATGCTTAATCAGGAATGTTGGCAAGTGGTTGGGCGGGGGAATGTGCTCGCTTTTGCGGTTCAAACGAAAATTATCGGTATTTTCTTAGAATCAGCGATGCATTTGTCCCTCCAAAGCCAAAGGAATTTGTCATAGCAATCTCCACTTTTGCCTTGCGGGCAATGTTGGGAACATAATCAAGATCGCATTCTTTGGCTGGATTATCAAGATTTATTGTCGGCGGGATAATGCCTTCATGAATTGTCAGGGCCGTAAAAACCGCCTCAATTCCGCCAGATCCACCAAGAAGATGCCCTGTCATGGATTTGGTTGAACTTATCGGTACCTGATAAGCTTTATCTTTGAATACAGTTTTGATTGCTATGGTCTCGTAAAGATCATTTAACTGTGTTGACGTGCCATGAGCATTTATGTAATCAACAATTTTATATGATATGCCTGCGTCTTCAAGGGCAGCAGTCATACATCTTGCCGCCCCTTCCCCGTCAGGCGGAGGGGAAGTCATATGGAAGCCGTCTCCGCTCATTCCATATCCGCATATTTCAGCGTATATATCGGCGCCCCTGTCAAGCGCTGCTTCAAGAGCTTCGAGTATCAGAATGCCGCATCCTTCACCAATTACAAAACCATCTCTATCCCGATCAAAAGGGCGTGATGCCTTTTCAGGCTCATCATTACGGGTGGAAAGAGCTTTCATGGCGTTAAAGCCCGCAACGCAGGTTGGGGTGACAACAGACTCAACTCCTCCTGTTATCATTGCATCCGCAGCTCCCCTCTGGATAATTTTGAATGCATCTCCTATGGCATGTGTGCCTGCCGCGCATGCTGTTGCAACCGAAGAATTCGGCCCCCTGGCTCCAAAAGTAATCGCAATCATTCCAGGAGCCATATTCCCTATAATCATTGGGATGAAAAAGGGGCTGACTCTTTTTGGGCCTTTTGTATCGACGACCCTGCTGGTTTCTTCCATTATCGAAAGCCCACCAAGGCCACAGCCGGTTAAGACTCCCACCCTGTCTGCATTGGAGCTATTGATTACAAGTCTGGAATTTTCTATAGCCAGACGGGTCGCTGCAACAGCATACGCAATAAAAGTCTGCATGCGTTTTGCTTCTTTTTTTGATAGAAAATCTTCAGGATTAAAGCCTTTTACTTCGCCCGCAATCTTTGTATCAAAACCAGAAGTATCAAACCTGGTTATTGGGCCTATCCCTGATTTTCCAGCGCATAGCGCAGTCCATGTCTCTTTTACACCTATACCGAGCGGTGTTATAAGCCCCAACCCGGTAACAACTACTCTCCTGTCCAAAAGGACCTCCCTTTTTGAGCCTCCGGCTTTTTGTCTTCCTCCTGCTGACATTTTTCTCAAGTGCCTGCGGTTAAGAAATACATCAACTCTTTAATCGCTTTAATGTTTATCTATATATTCCATGGCGTCTTTAACTGTAAGCATCTTCTCTGCGTCTTCATCGTCAATCTCGATATCGAACTCCTCTTCCATCGACATTATCAGTTCAACAAGATCCAGGGAATCTGCTCCAAGATCATCTACAAAGGACGCTTCCGGTACAACTTCATTAAGATCAACACTAAGTTTTTCCGCTATTATCTTTTTGACTTTATCTTCAACTGACATTTAAACTTTCTCCTTTCACATATACATGCCGCCATTAACATGAATTACCTGCCCGGTAAGGTATGCCGCGCTCTTAGATGCCAGAAAAGCAACAACAGCCGCCACATCTTCGGGTTTTCCCGCGCGACCTAATGGTATCTGGCTTGTCATTGCCTCTCTTGCCTTATCTGAAAGCGATGCGGTCATATCTGTTTCTATAAAGCCCGGAGCAACCGCATTAACAGTAATACCTCGCGATGCAAGTTCCTGCGCTACCGCCTTGGTAAGTCCGATTATGCCTGCTTTTGACGCCACATAATTTGCCTGACCAGGATTGCCGGTTGCGCCGACAACCGATGCTATATTAATAATACATCCGGAACGTTGCTTTATCATGGTTCTGGCTGCAATCTTTGTGCAGTTAAATGCACCCTTTAAATTAACATCCAATACAGCATCCCAGTCCTTTTCCTTCATACGGACCAGAAGGCCGTCTCTGGTTATACCCGCGTTGTTTACAAGAACATCAATGCCTTTGCTTTTACTAACTATTGTTTCGAAAAAACTTGTTACATCTTCTTCAGAGGCAACATTTACACTAAGGCCTGTTGCCGAACCTCCTAAACCTGAAACAAGTTTTTCTGTTTCCGCAGCAGCCGCAATTTCAGCGGCTGCAAAGTCACCTGGAGCAAAATAGTTAAAATAAATATGGGTATCCGGCCCTGCAAATGCAAGACAAATTGCCCTGCCAATACCCCTCGAAGCGCCTGTTACGACCACTATACGTTTGTTCTGATCCGACATCATGACCTCTCGAATAATATATCTGCAACTATATCCATGTCTTTTATGATATTTTCATAGCTGCATATTAATTCATTAAATGCGACTCTTTCCATAAATTCGGAAACCGCATGCTTATTAAACACACCCGAGCCCTGCAAAATCTTAAGTATATTCTGAGCCACTAATTGTGCTGTATTGTTTGCAAAAATCCTGGACATGGCTTTGATCTTTGCCTTCCCGGAATCACCGGTTTTATCAAGCTTCATTGCTTTACGAGCCATGCTTGCGCCAACCTCAACATGAGTCATCATATCAGCAAGGGCAAACATGATATATTGCTGTTTGGTAAGCCCGTTATCATTTACCAGCATAATGGTATGGTTAAGTGCATTTGCAGCCAGTGCGTAAAACCGGCAGCCTGCATCGCCCATAGCGCTGTTCAGCTCTTCCATCTCTGAGCTGATAGCCTTGTAATACTCGCCCTTTGACTTTCGAGTTTTTTTCCACCGGAATGTGCTGATAATATTTTGCAGTATCTCGCTGGTTCCTTCATAGATACAGGTTATCTTTACATCCCTTTTTATCTTTTCCACTTCGAATTCAGCAATATATCCATAGCCTCCAAGAGCCTGCATCGCATCATCGGCTGTTTTGTTAGCTGATTCAGTGGCAAAGAGTTTTGCAATAGCTCCTTCTACCTGCAGGTCCTCTTCTCCCGAGTCCAGCATTAGTGCAACTTCCTCGCAATATGCTGTTGCCGCTTCAAGCCTTACAGCATTCGGGACGATTAATTTATGAGTGTAGCCCTGCTTTTCTGATAGAGGGCTGCCAAACTGTATTCTTTCTTTTGCATACGGAATAACGATATTCAAAGCAGCTATGCCGGCGCCCAAACCCATTGCCGCCACCATAAGTCTTGTATATCCAAAAACCTTATTAGCCTGTTTCATCCCTTTTCCAGGCACGCCTCCGATAAGATTTTCAACAGGCACAAACACATCGGTGAATGAAAGCGGAGACGTGTTTGAAGCGCGAATACCGTGTTTTTCTTCGCTCTTTCCCTGAACAAAGCCTTCTGTTCCCTTTTCAACTACGAAAAAAGACGGCCCTTCCGGTGTATTTGCTAAAAGAGTTATGAAATCAGCATATCCACCGGTTGATATAAATTGTTTGGTACCGTTAATTTTATATCCTATGATTTCACCTGAATTGTTTAATACAGGTTCAGCTTTTGTCTTTAGCGCCGCAAGATTACTTCCTGCGCCGGGTTCTGTTACGGCATAGGCAACAAGGACATTTCCTTCAGAGATAATACCCAACCATTTTTGTTTCTGTTCTTCTGTAGCTCCAACAAGCAAAGGGTCTGAGCCGAGCTGAATAGCAAAAAAGCCCGTGGCAATGCCAAGACATATGCCGGCAATTTCGCGGATAACTTCAAAACAGTCTCTGGCGCCTCCACCCAAGCCGCCATAAGATTCAGGGATGAAAAGGAGCTGTAAACCGATATCTTGGCCAAGCATTGAACGGATAATTTCTTCAGGAAAAATTTCTTCTTTATCAAATTTAAGAATATTTTCCTTTGTAAGAATCCGTTTTTTAAGCTGTTTTACTGTATCAATGACCATTTGCCTGGATTCGTAATCCAGACCTTTAAGAACGGTTTCAGTTTCAGATACGGATGGCGTCATATATTATATCCCTTTTGAGTCTCGTTATTCTTTGGTTTCAATCACTGTGCGCCCCTTATAAGACCCGCAACTTTTACATACGTGATGCGGCAGTCTGGCCTCTCCGCACTGTGGGCAAACCGAAAGATTTAGAGCCGGCACCTTCATATGAGCCTGCCGTGAACCACGTTTTGACTTGGATCTTTTATGTTTTGGTAAAGCCATAAGTAATCTCCTGTTTAACTGATTAATTTAATTGCAGATATATCATAAATTACTACTTTGACTAACTGGTGCAGTTGTAGTAATTGAAATATAAATGATTGTCAAGTTTTTTATACATTTTATTTTATTTCTGTTACCCTGATTCACCATCAAAAAAATAAAAAACCTCGTTGATCCTGAGAAATCAGGGTGATAGATTGATTTTAGACAAAAAAAACTATCATCAACGAGGTGTAATTATTATGGCACAAGGGATTCTTCCTTTCAAGTATGAAACTGAGAAAAACGCAACAGGGATGACGGCACTGGCTGGTCTTCCAGTGTATCTGGATTTGGCCAAGATAATAGGGTTAAGCAAATCGATAGAAAAACATTTAAAAGTGCGCACAGGTGGACAGGGCTGGACTGACAGCGAGATTGTGCTTTCTCTTATACTGCTGAATCTTGCAGGCGGCGACTGTGTTGATGACATAAAGACACTTGAAGCAGACGACGGATTCTGTGAAGTGCTGAAGAAGGCTGAGATGCATGGCTTGAGGCGAAAAGTCAGAAGGGCATTATTGCGTCGCTGGCGTAAAGAGAAAACACGTGCAGTTCCCTCTGCGTCGTCAATATTTCGT
>JASEIZ010000050.1 GCA_030017395.1 Desulfobacterales bacterium
CTTTGTCCTTTTTGAACTAAAAGATCGATTATCTTAATTGCCCTGGGCAGGTCATTTTCTTCCACGATCTTGTGATATATATAACAATTATCAAAAACAGCAGATCTTTGAGTCAATCCGCCGGCAACAAAAACTATTGGAAATTGAAGCCCCTTGCTGACATGCATGGTCATTATCCGGACCTTTTCCTCCTCGGTTTCAATTTGATGAATATCAGCATCCTCATCAGCGCGAACCGTATCTTTTCTGTAACCATCAAGTAACGAGGTCAGCTGCCTGAAATCCATATTTTTCAGATAGGCTGTTTGTTCCAGATACTCAAATATTTGCCGGTAATTTGTGTATTCCCTTTCCCAGAAAACTTTTTCAGCCTCGCGAAAAAGCAAACCTGAATCATTAATCAGTGACTGGAAAAGAAGACTTAAATCGCGCGACAAGGCATATTCATTCCATTTAAAAAGCATTTGTTTTAATGGATGCGAATGGGGCAGCTTTTCATAAGCATTCAAATCAGCAGGTTTAAATTCAAAAAAAGGGGTTAAAAGCGCCCTTTTTACGTCCGTGCTGCTCGCAGGATTCAGGATTGCGTGAAAAACCATGCTTAAATAAAAGGCTTCATCAGATTGGAAAAGACCGGGTTTTTTATAATATGTATATGGAATTGCAAGGCTGGAAAGCTCTGATTCTATTAAAGGCACATCTGATTTAGCGCGAACAAGGATGCAAATATCGCCAAAACCAAGCCTCTTTTCTTCTTTCCCTTTTTGAATCAGTTTGATATTGCCGTAGCCAATTAGATGCTGGATTTCCCTGGCAATAAACTTTGCAAGTTGCACTCTGGCAAGGCTGGAATGAGATAATGCATCGCTGAAGTCCACAATGTTCAACACGCCGCGCTTAGACTCGTCTGAGCTTAATAATGTCAGGTTCTCCTTTTCCCCCGGATAAGTCGCATCCTGATAACATATATCAAATTTGTCTGCCTGGTTTCCAGGCTTAAACCATTCCTGTCTGCCGAACAGGCTGTTAAACGCATTTATTAGTTCAGGCTCGGAGCGCCAGTTTATATCCAAAGAATATAAATTGGCTTTCTGGTGTTTTGACAATTCTTCTATTTCATTTTTAGCATCCAGATAGGCAAAAACATCTGCCCCGCGAAATGAATAGATAGCCTGCTTTGGATCGCCGACAAGAAACATGCTGTTTCCGGAATTTGCTTCAAAGCCCGGATTTTGACTTTCTAAGAATATTTTCCTGAAAATCTTCCATTGAACAGTATCCGTATCCTGGAATTCATCAACAAATGCAACTTTATATTTATGTCTGAGTATTTTGAGCAAATGATCTGAATCATCATTGTGCAGTGCCTGTTCAACAAGGTTGATCATATCATCAAAGCTGATTAAGCCTTTTTCCGCCTTTGTCCGGCTTACCTCTTTTTGAAGCTGATGGATTGTTTCAATCGCAAGAATCTGTTTTAAAACAGCCGAACTTTCTTCTATTTTTTCAATTATGGAAACTATATCCTGCAGATTGGGACAAACTTCCGGATTCGGCCCTTTTTTTAACCATTTGTCCGGGATAAGGCACTGAATCCCGTGTCTTTCGCTGGATTTTACGCCTTGAATTTGAGAAAGAAGAGCCTGCAAATCGGCAATATCAATATTTTTGTCATCAATACTGCTCAGATAATTTTCAAGAAGAGTTACTATGTTCTTTAGTAAAGATTTTTTTGTTGAAGCATTTATATTTAATTCATTAAATTGCCCGGAAAAACATTGCTGCGTGCCAGTCAGGGTTTTTAACTCTATAACCAGCCCCTTTATTTCATTTTGAATCTGCTTAAAACTTTTGCCTCTTATATCCGGCAAAAGCAGATCACCGGCATTTTTGCGAAATCTTCTCCCGGCTATGGCAAGCACTTTATCGTTAAAGTTTTTCCCTTCCTTTCTTGAACTAAAACCCGAGCCCTCCAGAATTTCAGGCAAATCTTCTCCATATTTTTCAGGCCAGGCTTTTCGCATCTGCTCTTTGAGCTTTGTCTCAAAAAGGGATGTGTCGTTAATTAGTTCGCTTTTAAAAAGAACGCTGTTTTCAAATGCAAAATCGCTTAAAACAGTCCGGCAAAAACCATGAATGGTAAAAATGGCTGCTTTATCAAATGCATCCAGTGAATCTCGCAGCCTTTTAATAACACCGGGATCATCTGCGTCTTTTAATTCCTTTTCAATTTTCTCACGTATGCGGATCTTTAATTCACATGTAGCTTTTTCCGTAAAGGTAACCAGAAGAATATTTTCCAGGGCAATCTCACTGTCTTCTTTTAAAAGCCGCACCACAAGATTCTCGATTATATAGGTCTTGCCTGTGCCGGCGGACGCTTCTATAAGCCCGTGCTTTTTAAGATCAACCTGTTTGCAGTCATGAACGGTTATTAAAGACATTGTGTTCCGCTAATTCCTTAAAATATATCTCACGCAAAGGCGTAAAAGTTGTTCAACTCTGCGTTCATCTGTGTAAATCTGTGGCTAAATAGTTACGATTTTTTTCTTTATCTTGCATACCAAGCCCAAATTAATAAAATAGACGCTAATTTACAATGTCAAAATGCATATTATGAAACCTTCACCCAATTATTGTCATCACGAATCCAGATTAGAGCGGAGCAAAGCAATCTCATACCATATTATAAACCACAAAATTAGTACTCTATATCAGAATACCCTGATTCAACCGGTTTTTTTAGAATTTTTAAAAACACAAGGTTAAATCAAATCATATCTTTTAAAAAAGCAAGGGTATTATTAGATTATAGCGGAGCAAAGCAATCTCATACCATATTATAAACCACAATATTATTGTTCTATATCGAAATACCCTGACAATGTTAAAAAAAGATTGGAGAAAATCCGTTGTCAACTATTTTAGATCATGGTAGATATCAGGAAACTATATACTAACTTGTTCGCAGAGATAAAGATGACTAAAAAACGTAAAGTGCCCATTACCAAGGAAAGAGAAGTTAAGACGTATGCCGAAATGTGGCATACGTCGCGCTGCCTTCTCAAGAAAGCGCAGGAAGAACCTACAGGGTCTTTCCATCAGTTTATGGCAAGCCTTGTGTTTACGGCCTTCACCCTTGAAGCCTATTTGAACCATGTCGGACCAAAAGTATACAAATGTTGGAGCGACATTGAACGACTCGGGCCGAGAGAAAAGCTAAACATAATTGCGGAAAAGCTTCAGATTCAGATCAATTATGGTCGTGGGCCATGGCAGGTATTGAAGCACCTATTTAGTTTTCGAAACGACATCGCCCACGGCAAATCTACAGTCGTCAAGCTTAGTTATGTAGAGCCGATAGACAAACATTCTGATGAGCTATTTGGAAAGTTTGCACAAACTGAATGGGAAAAGTACTGTACGGAGAAAAACGCACTAAAGGCCAGAGAGGATGTTGAGAAGATCGTTCATGCAATCTATAAGGCTGGCCAATTTGAGCATGACTATCCATTTATTTTTGGTTTCCAGATTCGCAGCGCAACAGTGTCGGATGAATGAATTACCTCGGAGCCAAGAAATAGGTGCGAACATGGCGCTTGAGTGGAGCGCGAGAAAAATGTCGCTATGCGTTTAATCTGCCTGTCAGCGTCATTCATGCCGGCGCCCACTCAGCTTTTCGTTATGCATTGAAGAAAAATACGATCTGGGACAAGATGAATACATGATACAACAAACACTATTTCCAGCAGAACACATTTCCAAGCCAAGCTGGTTTATGGATGCTCTCGAAGCATTGGGTATTGAAGAAATATCGGGATGGCCCGATGTTTTCGGAACCGCATTTATCAAAAAGCAGACAAACGGCAGTTTAGACGATATTCGTGTACTAAGCCTTTTCAGTGGCGGCGGCGGTCTTGATATTGGTTTTCATGATGCGGGGTTTAAAATCGTTGAAGCCAATGAGCTTGTACAAGACTTTGCCGCAACATTATCTCGAAACAGTACCCCAATGGGTCGTCTGCATGGGGCATTTATGAGCATTTATGAGCATTTATGGGACGCTCCTTCATAGCATTTATGAGCATTTATGTGAGCATTTATGGGACGCTCCTTCATATGTTGACATGGGGCATTTATGTGAGCATTTATGGGACGCTCCTTCATAGCATTTATGGGACGCTCCTTCATATGTTGACATGGGGAGATGGGGTCTGTTTGACCCTTGTTGTTTAATTAATCAATATCCAAGAGAGTGTGGAAGTTAAAGAAACAGGTGGGCTGAAGCGAAAAGTCTCGCATTGCCAAGCGAGCGTTTAGGGCATCCCCAAAGGGCCCATCATAGATAACTCATTGAAAAGATAATAGGTTGACTTGTATATTTACTTAATATATCCTGCCTTGGATTAATTTCGGTCTGTTTTTTGAACCTCAAACAGGAGGATCAGGTGACCCGTCATAATATTACAAAAAAATAAAGCCCCATTTCTTCAGAAATATGAAGGATGGGGCTTTTTGCTTATGCGGGCCTGAAACTGACGAGCGTCCCGTAAATACTTGAAAGGATCGAATTATATGCTTTCAGCCAGACCATTTCTTTTGTTTTTAGCCGTGATAAGTGTATTTCTTTTGGTTTCCAATGCGTCTGCCAAGGCGCCGGCCCGGACGGGCAAGATGGAAAAGCCAAGCGGTTTACAGCCTGTTTTCCCTGATAATGCCCGTTGTATAGAAATCGCCTCACCATATGGATCGCAAACCCGCTACGATGGCAGCAGGCGGCCGGGATTTCGATTCAAGGGCTACCATGGAGGTATAGACCTGTCACTGGCCGAGGGAACCCCTCTTCTTGCCATAGCAGACGGCACGGTGGTGAAAATTGGTAAAGGAGAGCAGATGGAAGGAATCTTTCTGTGGCTTCGCCATTCACCTGAAGACACGGGCTTATCCTACTGGGTTTATTCGAAATATCAGCACCTTAAATCACTACCTGAACTTAAGGTGGGTGACAGGGTAACAGTGGGGCAGGAGATTGCACATTCGGGTAAAACCGGCACCACGGGGGGACACTACGGCATAAGCGGTTATCCCCACCTGCATCTTTCGACGGTAAAAAGCGCGCATGGTAAGTATAGTGGCGGGCCGGGGCCGGATTCGTACCTCGTCGATCCTCTTGTGATTTACCTCGAAGCCAATTCCAGTCTCGGCAAATCAGTTGATGTGAAGTCACCCAAAAAAACGGTTACAATCCCTTGCGTAACAACCGATGGTCACATTCGGCCGTCGGGCACGCGTGTTGTGTGGCCGGTCGCCTGCCAGCCAAGGTAGGCAAGCATCACAAATAATTGAAAAAAGAATTCTTCAGGAGGTACTTATGAATGGATATCGAAGTTTAAGGAACACAGCGGTCATTATATCGTTCTTGTTTGCGATATCTGCAACTCTTTTCGGCTGCGCCTATAACGCGGATCTAACCTATTCCAAAGCCGAGCTCCCCGATACCATGATCCTTGATAAACTGCCGTTAAAGGCGGCATTGTATATCCCTGAATCAACAAGAAATTATACGCAACCGACCGACGTCAGCCGCGGTTGCCTCGCGATGCATGTCACAGGAAGGTTCGGTCAGATCTTTGCGGAAACGGTTGAAGGGACGTTAAAACAGGTGTTTGAGGACTTGACTATTGTAAGGCGGCCTGCGGCAGGCACTTACGATATTCTGGTGGAAGCCGACATGACGGAATACATCTATAAAGCGGGCTGCATGGGAAATCCCGGTTCATATGGTATTGTAAATGGCCATATCCGGGCCTTGGATGGAAACGGCAGGGAGATATGGCGAAGCAAAGAAACCTCAAAAAGATCGAGCTTCACCGGTCTTTGGGAGGTATTCGTCCCGGAATCGATAACATCTTTAGTCGGCGCATGGGCTCAGGAATTAACAAGCCAGCCTCAAATCAGACAATTACAGAAAAAAACACCCTAAAAGCCAAAATTCTTCGGGGCAGGCACTTATGCGGTTTGCGTCAAGATTAATCATCATAGCCGGTCTTCTTTTATTGTTGGGCTGCGTGTACGGCGGCATTCCGGAGCGCGAGCGCCTCGTTGCGTCGGCCAAATATGAGGAAGCCCGCAAAATTACCGAGGCGCAAATCAAAGAGACGGGTCATGCCAGTTCGGCCAAACTAACGGTGCTGTGCATGTCCTATGCCGGGCTGAAGCGCTATGACCGGCTTTTTGAATGCTGTGATCGCCTCGAGCAGAACATCAAGCGGGGCGATAAGACCTCTACTGATCTGGATGAACTCGCCAAAGAGTCCCCTATTCTGGGAGGAATAGTCAAATCGAAGTATGCCGACAACAGGGAGTCGCTGGGGGACATAAGCTACCTGCCTCATGTTCTAAGAGCCGAGGCGTATATCGATCTGGCACAATATCCAAAGGCGGTTGAAGCAGCGAAAAAAGCTTACTTCTTTGTAGACCGCTCTGTTCAAATCCGCATCCTTGGGACCCTGGGCCTTGCCTATGCGCTGAATGGGGAAACAAAGCGGGCGCTGCATATGACGAACCGGCTGGATCGCTTAAAGATTGTTAATCCAGTCATGAAGGCAAGCAGGAACTTCACCGCGGCAAAGATTTATGTTGCCCTGAATGATTTCCAGAAAGCCCTTGAAGCGATCCGGCAAAATGACCCGACAACGCATGTGCTGCTTGCCGATTTGTTTTATGGTGCCATGATGCACGGCCAAAGCCTGGCCGTCTATGAGGAGATTCCCAGGAAATTCATGCTGAGCAAGTGCCTGATGGAAACAGGAGACTTGAGCGCGGCCAGGGATGGATACGATGCCCTTCTGAATATACCGCAAACCCGCGACAACGGCGAAATCTACTGGATGATCCTGTTCGATCGGGGCAGGATTGCCGAAAGAGACGGAAAATTCAAAGACGCCATCGATTTCTATTGCAGAGCGGTGGAGGTGATCGAGCGGCAGAGATCGACCATCAACACGGAATCCAGCAAGATCGGTTTTGTCGGCGACAAGCAGGCGCTTTATTTCAATCTGGTACAGGCCCTCTACCATGAAGGACAGTATGAGAGGTCTTTTGAATACGTGGAGCGGGCCAAGTCGCGGGCGCTGGTCGATCTCCTGGCCTCAAAGAAGGACTTCGCCGTTAAGGGCGATGATAAAAACGAGATAAAGACCGCGCTGGCGATGAACGATTCTGCCGAGGCAGAGGCAATCGTCCAGGATGTTTCCATCGATAAAAGCAAGTCCCGGAGTGTACAGATCAAGATTCGCGAAGAGCTGAAAATCAGGGCTCCGGAGCTGGCTTCTTTTATTACTGTCACTTCCCAGCCGATTTCAGAACTTCAGACCTATCTTCCGAAAGACGAGGCGCTGATCGAGTATTACTACCGCAGCAAGGACATGTATGCCTTTGTGCTTTCGGACGGCAGACTCTATGCTGCAAAACTGGACAGCGAACACCTGACGGAGGATGTCCAGGAGTTCCGGAAAGATCTGGAAGACTCGGGCTCAACCCGGTTCATGGACAGCTCCAGGCGGCTTTATGACCGGCTGTTCAAACCGATCGAATCACTGGTGAACCGGAAGAATCTCACCATCGTATCCCACAGTGTTTTACATTACCTTCCATTCAATGCCCTGCATGACGGAAAGAATTTCCTGATTGACAGATACAGTATCCGTGTCATGCCCAGTGCTAGCGCAATGAAGTATCTCGTATCGAAAAAGGCGAACAAAAGGGGGGGCATTCTCGTTTTCGGCAATCCGGATCTGGGCGATTCCCGTTTTGACCTTGCCTTTGCCGAGAAAGAGGCTCTGGATGTCGCAAAAACAAAATCAAAGTCAAAAGTGTTTCTCCGTAAAGATGCAACGGTGGGAGCCTTTGCAAAGTACGCCGGAAGCTTTGGCTATATCCATCTTGCCACCCACGGCCGGTTTGATCCGTCGTCGCCCCTGAAGTCCGCCCTGCTCCTTTCTCCGGAGGCTGGATCGAATTGGATGCTCACGGCGGATAAACTCTACTCGCTCGAACTGGACGCGGATCTTGTCACCTTAAGTGCCTGTGAGACAGGATTAAGCAAGATAGCCAACGGAGACGATCTGGTCGGGCTGACCAGGGGGTTTCTCTATGCGGGCAGCAACTCAATTGTGGCAAGCCTCTGGAAAGTAGACGACCTTGCGACATCACATCTGATGACCCGTTTTTATCGCGAACTGGATAAGACAAATAAGCGGGATGCATTGCAGACGGCTCAGATGGAGACCCGCAAAACATATGCCCATCCCTACTACTGGGCATCCTTTCAATTGACGGGCAGCTCGAATTAAAAAACTCCCCATTCGGCGGACACAATATAAGGTGGGGGCTTGGGGGGCTTGGGGACGTCCTTGACTAAGGGGGCTTGGGGACGTCCTTGACTAAGTGGACATACTATGATATTAGTACACCTGTCATTTTACGATAAGGTAAATTATGCCGAGACAAGCCAGATTAGATGCACCCGGAACCCTGCATCATATCATTATCCGGGGTATTGAGAAAAAAAAGATAGTAAGCTGTGATAAAGACAGGCAGGATTTTGTTGCTCGTATGGGCGCAATTGCCTTGGAAACAGAAACCTCAATTTATGCATGGGCGTTGATGAACAACCACGCTCATATTCTCTTGCGTAGCGGCTCTTCCGGTCTTTCCCGATATATGCGTCGACTTTTATCCGGTTATGCTATTTCGTATAATCGTCGCCACCGCAGACACGGACACCTGTTTCAAAACCGTTACAAATCCATTGTGTGTGAAGAAGATTCCTATTTCAAGGAGTTAGTCAGATATATCCACTTGAATCCATTGCGGGCAAAGATAGTGGATAATCTTACAAAGTTAGATCATTACAGGTATTGTGGACATTCGGTATTAATGGGCAGAGTAAAAAATGACTGGCAAAATCGATATTATGTGCTTAAGTTGTTTGGGCCAAAAGAGGGTGAGGCAAAAAGAGCCTATCGCTGGTTTGTAAAAATGGGAATCGACCAAGGGCATCGTTCTGATTTGATTGGAGGAGGCCTGATAAGGTCACAGGGAGGCTGGTCAGCGGTCAATGCCCTGCGCCGTCTTGGTGTGCGCGAGAAGTCGGATGAACGTATTTTAGGCAGCGGTGAATTCGTAGAGCAGTTGATTCAACAATCAGATCTTGCCAGAAAAGAACAGTTTTCTGTACATAAGCGCTGGCAACGCACTGTTTCATATATTAACAAGATATGTAAAAAAGAAAATATAAGTATCGAGGCTTTGAAATCAGGAAGTCGACGACAGAAAGTTTCTGCGATCAGATCTCAAGTGGCAAAGAAGATTGTTGAAGAATGGGGTGTTTCGCTGACTGAAGCCGGCCGTCATCTTGGGGTGTCGCCTTCTGCAATTGCTAAGACGCTTTACCGATTAAATAGCCATAAGTCTAATTAGTCGAGGGCGTCCCCTTACCGATTAAAGAAGTTAGTCCGATTAAATAGCCATAAGTCTAATTAGTCGAGGGCGTCCCCAAAGAAGTTAGTCGAGGGCGTCCCCAAAGAAGATTTGTCATTTGAATTTCCAAACCGTATTTCTCAAGTGCCATGTAAATCGCTCTGTTAATTGGCATAAGACGGCCTGATGGGTCATACCCATTATCTGCAAGAAAAAGTTGGTCAACCCGGGATAATGCATTCCATGTGATACGGATTTTTCTGCTTTTTCAATAACATATGGCATAATATTTTTCTGGATAATGCAGGCCGCCAGTTTGGGTTTCCCTGTCTTATCTTTTACTTTGGAAAATCCAAACAATCGGCATACCGATGGTCTCCAAGCATAGAATCGACAATGGCCGATAGCCATTCTCTGCGGTTTGGGGTCATAGAATATGCATGCCCCTTCATAGTGTGCCGCCTGCGCCCGTTCCATCCAGAATTCCGCTTCCCCCCGATGAAATAACTCTTGCGCCAAGGGCAATAGTTCAATCGCATTGGCTTCAACCTTGGTAGATGTGCAACAAATTCCGCATCCAGAAAGACAATGCAGTTTTACTGCAGATCGAAAGGCTTCGACCTGAACGTCTATTTTCGAATAGATTGATAATATCTCGTTAATAAACCTGTTTTCCATATATCTTACACATATTTCTACAAATATAAAAGGCGGCAAGCTATATTCCACTTACCGCCTTCCCTTGAGGATTTTACCCTAAACCACCTCTTTTAGAGAAATATGTTTATATAAAAAACCGCAAGAATTTATAAGGCTTAATAATTATCGTTTTTCTTTCTGTCATCATAATCGTCGTCATAATTGTCGTCATAACTGTCGTCATCAACCTCATCATCTTCATTTTCCAGCACTTCAAAACTGTTTACGGTAATCTTATAATTGTCGTCTTTGTCTTTTGTAACAATGCCCCTTACTTCGACATCCTCATCCAAATAGTTAAACAAGTCCTTTCCTTGTTTATTAAGTTCAACCAGATAATCATCATCATCGGTTGAAATTTCGATCCCCACAACTGTATCGTCCTCTTCAATAGGACTAACAAATCCAACAAGGGTAACCTCTTTTTGCGGTTTTCTATCTTTTTTCATGTCTTGTTCCTTTCTTATTCCTTTCATATAAAGTGTTTAATGCATAACCTGAATTTTCAAACATTGAATAATGTTTCCGTTGTTAATCCCATTTATGTAGAGCAATGCCTATGCCAATTTTATAACCTATTAATATTGATGGTCTCGTAAAAAGTCTTGAAATCGTCATGCCGGACTTGATCCG
>JASEIZ010000051.1:0-7408 GCA_030017395.1 Desulfobacterales bacterium
ACTACATCCTTGTGCATACCTGCTCTTGGGGGATCGATTATCATAACATCAGGGCTTGCCGCAATCTGCGGCAGGCAGTCCTTTATATCACCATGGATAAACCGGCAATTTGATACCATGTTTTTTTTGCAGTTATTTTGCGCATCAGCCACGGCAGATGCAACTATCTCGATGCCGGTTATTTCTTTTGCGCTGTCTGCAAGAAAAATAGATATCGCCCCTGTGCCGCTGTATAGATCCACAACCCTTTCTTTGCCGCTGAGTCCGGCATATTCCCTGACCGTTCGGAAAAGCTGTTCTGCACCAGCCGTGTTGGTTTGAAAAAACGAGTTTGCCGATATTTCAAACTCACAAGAACCAATTTTATCTTTTATGCATGAGTCTCCTGCAAGCGGTATTTCATATTCTCCAATGGCCACGCCTGCCTTACGAGCAGTGATGTTGTTTACAATCGAGACTATTTCCGGATATTTATTCATCAAAAGATCGGCGAGAGGTTGCAGAACTTTTCTGTTTTCTTCCGAAGTTATGATGTTAACCATCCATTGGTCATAGGCAGCGGAATGTCTCAGCATAATAAAACGCCAAAACCCTATATGGCTGTGAAGATTATATACCGGGATTTTGGAGTTTTTAATATAATTTCTAACATCTTCGAGGATATAATTGCCTAATTTTGGCTGAAGCAGGCATGCCTTTATATCAAGCACCTTGTTGAATGTTCCGGGCACATGAAGACCTATGGCAAAGCCTGCGGCAATATCTTTTTTATCCATCTCGTCAGGCAGCAGCCATTTCCTGTCGGAACATGTAAACTCCATCTTGTTTCTGTATTCGAAAGTCCGGCTGGAAGGAATTGTTCCATGCACTGCAGGATCATGTATAAGCCCTATATGTTCAATAGAATCAATAACATGTTTTTGTTTGAACTCAAGCTGTTTGTCATAAGCTAAAAACTGCCATTTACATCCGCCACAATAGCTGCTGTACATGCATGGCGGATCTATTCTATATGGAGACGGCTCCTTTATCGATACTATTCGGGCATCTGCATAGCTTTTTTTCTTTTTGATTATGCGGGCATCAATCAGATCTAAAGGTGCTGCCCCGTCAACAAAAACAGCCATGCCGTCAACACGTGCAAGCCCCTTTCCGCCAAAGGCGATATCAGAGACTCTAAGCTCCAGTATCTGTCCTTTTTTAATTGTCATATTTTCATCTTTTATGTTCACCGCAAAGCCGCAGAACACGTAAAGGAGTTTTTTTTAAAAAACCTAATCTCTGCGTTCTTTGCGCCTCAGCGGTAAGACATAAATCTTTTCTACCATCAATTTTTTTCTAAAAGTTCGGTTTTCAACAGGTCAAGAGCTTTCATAGCAAACATTTTTTTATTCGTCAGCCTGTCATTGCCGGCAAAGTTGAAACAATACCCTTTTACATGTTTGGGCGTGGCAAGCCCGACACACACGGTTCCTACAGGCTTATCATCGGTTGCTCCGCCCGGCCCTGCAATTCCGCTTGTCGAAAGCCCATAAGTTGCGCCTGCAATCCGTCGCACTCCTTGCGCCATTTCTTTTGCGGTCTCTTCATGTACTGCTCCGTATCGTTTTATTGTTTCAGGTGATACTCCAAGCAGGTTTATTTTGGCCTCATTTGAATATGTTACTCCTGATAAAAGAAAATAGTCAGAACTTCCCGGCATATTTGTAATCATATGTGATATAAGGCCGCCTGTACAGCTTTCGGCAATCGCAATGCAGGCGTTTTGCCGGCAAAGGAGTTTACCGATCTGCCTGACGATTTCAATTTCCGCCTTTTCCATATTTTGTACTATCATATCTCAAATTTTCCCTGTTCCTATGCTAAATCAAAGACCAGTTCTAAAATTCTCACGCAAAGCCGCAAAGATCGCAAAAAACAAAAAAACATTAGCGCCCTTGCGTGCGTGAGGCTTCAACATTCTTGGGACAATCTTGCTTTCTTGCGTTCGTATCAACTTTGACATAACGTAAGTGCTGAATAAAAAAGCTTGACAAATATAAAGCAAAATAACTATTAGATAAAACCTTATAGGAAAATTTACAAATGAAAACAATCGGAAATCATAAAATTAAAAACCTGTTATTTATATGGTGGTGGCAGACTTATATCGACGAGTTTGCCGATGGAACTTTACCAATCTGATTTTAGATAAAAATTTTAGTGACCGCAGGCAACTCAAAGCCCGCGGTCTTTTTGTTTTAAAAAGGCTGTGGAAATATTCACAGCCTTTTTTTATTTTTTATTAAAGGAAATATATATGCTTATAAAACAATTCCCAGACAAAGATCAATTGCGCATTTTAGCCGGACAAAGCAATGTGATACCAGTTTGTGTTGAAATACTGGCGGATACGGAAACACCGGTTTCTTTGCTTAGAAAAATCTATAATAATAAAGGCCCTGTTTTTTTATTCGAAAGTGTCGAAGGAGGGGAACGTTGGGGAAGATACAGCTTTTTGAGCGCTTCCGCCAGATTTCATATACGCGTATACCAAGAGTTTGTGGAAATCCAAAATAAGGGTTACGTCAGTAAGATTCCTCATAATGGAAAGCCGTTCGCGGTTCTAAGGGACTTTATGAGCAGATTTAGTCCCGCTGATATGCCTGAACTTCCAAGGTTCTGGGGAGGAATGGTCGGTTACCTGGCTTATGAAATGGTTTCCTTTATCGAAGCGGTTCCGAATCAATGGCCTGAAGAAAAGCCGCTTGCAAATTTCATGGTGCCCGATGAATTGCTTGTTTTCGATAATATTAGAAACACATTGCTTGGAATTGTTATAATCTTTCTGGATGAAGACAGGGAAAACAATCAAAAAACCGATAGGGCTGTTGAACCGCAAAAGCGAGCGCATTCCCCGCTGCTTGCGGCGGGGTTAGCGAGCGAATCCAAAAACAGCAAACATCCTTACGGTCGAAGATTCCCCGCTGCTTGCGGCGGGGAGCTTCAAAAAGCCTTTGAAAGCGCAAGATCGCGTATCCGATGCATGCTGCAGGCAATCGACCGGCAATTGTCTGAAAATAACAACCGTGCATGTCAAGGGGAGTATAGCCTGATTTCCACGCAGGAGGAGGACGCCTATAGGTCTTACGTAAAAAGGATAAAGGAATATATCCGGGCAGGGGATGTGATTCAGACGGTTATATCGCAGCCCTTTGTTTGCGAGGCGCCTCCTGATTTATGGATGCTCTATCGCGCTCAGCGATATATCAATCCGTCTCCTTATCTGTATTTTATGCATATAGATGATGTTGCCCTTGTCGGTTCTTCGCCGGAAACAATGGTTCGGCTGGAAAACGGCATTGCCACCCTCAGGCCCATTGCCGGCACACGCCCGAGAGGAAAAAACGAACAAGAGGACAGAATGTTAGCCGACGAACTTCTTGGCGATGAAAAGGAACTGGCCGAACACCTTATGCTGGTTGATCTGGGGCGAAACGATCTTGGCAGGGTGGCGGAGGTGGGAACCGTGCAGGTAACCGATTTAGTGGTGGTGGAACGATATTCTCACGTAATGCATCTTGTTTCCAACATATGCTGTGATCTGCGGTCCGATTGTGATGCGTGGGATCTTCTTGCCGCCACATTTCCTGCAGGCACTTTGTCGGGGGCTCCAAAGGTCAGAGCAATGGAAATTATAGCGGAACTGGAAAAAGAACCAAGAGGTCCTTACGGGGGGGCCGTGGGTTATATTTCATTTCATGGAAATATGGATATGGCAATCACTATCCGGACGGCATGTATTGAAAATGGACAACTTACGGTTCGCGCGGGAGCCGGAATAGTCGCCGATTCCGATCCTGAACGGGAACGTGTGGAAACCGTCAACAAGGCTATGGCGATACAGAAGGCTTTGGAACTTTTGCAAGGAGAAAAGAGATGATCCTGATGATTGACAACTATGATTCATTTACTTACAACCTGGTTCAATATGTTGAGCAGCTCGGCTCTCCGGTTAAGGTTGTGCGAAACGACGCGGTTTCCATTTCAGATATTGTATCGTGGGATCTTTCCGGCATTATAATATCGCCTGGGCCAGGCAGGCCTGAATCCGCAGGAATAACTCTTGAAGTGATAAAGCATTTTTCCGGACGCATCCCGATCCTTGGCGTATGCCTTGGGCATCAGGCCATTGCTATGGCCTTTGGAGGCAGGGTGATTTCAGCAAAGAGGCTCATGCACGGAAAAACCTCCATAATCCATGCTGATGGAAAAACGCTGTATCAGGGCATCCGCAAACCCTTTAAGGCCATGCGCTATCACTCTTTGGCAGTGTCCAGAGATGATCTGCCTGAATGTTTTGAAATCACCTCGGAGTCTGAGGACGGGGAGATTATGGGAATCAGGCATCGCGAGCATTGCACTGAAGGGATTCAGTTTCATCCGGAATCGATCATGACACCCTTGGGCAAGCGGATTCTACGAAATTTTTTGGAGAGAACGTAACAGCTTAGCTTTTAAAAAAATATTGCCGCTTCAAATATAATTAAATTTTTTACTGAAAAAACTCGTAGATAACGGCTCGTAATGAAAGAACCCGCCCAGGCCATTAATAAAGGTTTTTGTTTTAAGAAAATGTTTCATCTTTAAATTAAATCGCCTATTGTTCTTTCATAACGATCCATAATCCACTCAAACAGTTTTCAGTATAAAATTTAATCATGCTTGAAGCTCGTTTAAGGTCGGTTTGTTTAATAAAGCTAAAGTGTTATAATGAATTAATTATTTAAGGAGAATAAGCGCTATGTTTCGGGAAAATCTAAATAAAATCGTCCATGGAAAAAATTTAAGCGGAAACGAAATGTCTGAAATGATTACTGAAATCTTTTCCGGCAGTATAACCGATGCGCAGATCGGAGCATTTATGGCGGCCCTTGCCACAAAGGGTGAAACATTTGAAGAGCTGGCCGGAGCAGCCAAGGCCATGCGAAGAAAGGCCGTGCGCATTCAAGTATCTTCCCAGACTGTTGTGGACACATGCGGCACGGGCGGAGACGCTGCTCAAACCTTTAATATTTCAACCACTGCCGCTTTTATAGTCGCGGGGTGCGGAGTGACTGTGGCCAAGCATGGGAACCGCTCTGTTTCAAGCAAATGCGGGAGCGCCGATCTTCTTGAAGCAATGGGAGTAAAACTGGATATAAATCCGGAAATAGTGGAAGAGGCCATCGAAGAGATCGGAATCGGTTTCCTTTATGCCCCCCTTTATCACGGGGCAATGCGGTATGCAGCCAAAGCAAGAAAGGAGATTGGAATACGCAGCATTTTCAACATGCTCGGGCCACTGACAAATCCTGCCGGAGCCAATTGCCAGCTGCTTGGCGTGTATGCTCCTGAACTGACTGAAATGTTTGCGCAGGCGCTTCGGTTGCTGGGCGCAAAGAGGGCATTTATCGTGCACGGTCATGATGGGCTGGATGAAATCTCGGTTTGCGCGCCAACCCGTATTTCCGAGCTTAAAGATGATCTTATCCGTACCTATGACATTATGCCGGAACAATTTTTTGGGAAAATTGCCGATCCTGAAGATATGTTGGGCGGAGATTCACAAAAAAATGCGGAAATTACCAGCAAGATCCTTGAGGGTGAAAAAAGTCCACGCAGGGATGTAGTTGTACTGAATGCTTCGGCCGCTCTTGTTGCTGCTGGAAAAGCCAAAGATTTTAAAGAAGGCATAAGTCTTGCCGAAACCTCTATCGACAGCGGGGCTGCTGCGGCAAAACTTGAAAAACTGGCAAGATATACACAGGAAAATGGATAAAGTTTTTTATTCACCGCAGAGCCGCAAAGGTCGCAAAGAAGTTTATTTTTTTAAATTGTCGTGAGAGGCGACAATTTAAAAACCAAGCTGTTCAATCTAAATGAAATATACTCGATATGATAATTTTGACAATGCGTTTCTTTTTGTTTTCCGTCCTCTCAACGGAAAACAAAAAAATCTTTAACCTTTGCGTTCTCTGCGGCTCTGCGGTGAGATATAAATCTTTTTGGTTAAATTAAACAGGAATACAAAGTAAATGAATAAGGATTTCTTAACGAAAATCATAGCTGATAAAAAAGAGGAAATTGCTGCGGCAAAAAGGGGTTTACCGGAAAGTGTGGTCCGTGATAAAGCGGCTACGCCTCAAAAAAGGCGCATGTTTCTAAAAAAACTTGAGGAGCCCGGGCCTTCGGGAATAAATATTATTGCTGAAATCAAACGGGCATCTCCCTCAAAAGGAGAAATATGCCCAGATGTCAACCCCGCCATATACGCTTCTGAATATGAGCGCGGAGGAGCCGCAGCACTGTCGGTTCTTACAGACACCTCTTATTTTAAGGGCAGCATAAAAGACTTTAAAACAGCGCGGCAAGCTGTAACCATACCGGTTCTTCGAAAAGACTTTCTGATTTCTACATACCAGATTTATGAATCTGCGATGATAGGCGCGGATGCGGTTCTTCTTATTGCCCGTATTCTTTCGCCGAATCAATTGAAAGATTATCTCAATCTCTGTAATGAATTTAAAATGGATGCCCTTGTTGAAATCTATTCAGAAAAGGATATGGAAGTCGCCATCTTGGCCGGGGCGCGGCTGATAGGGATTAATAATCGTGATCTAAGCACATTTAAAACCGATATCAATACGACAATTAACCTGGCATCCCTTCTCAATCCGGATCAGGTTGCTGTGGCTGCGAGCGGAATAAACACGCGCGAAGATATAGAAAAGATACAGAAAGCTGGAATATGGAACTTTCTAATCGGGGAAAGCCTCATGCGGGCATCAAATTCAAGGGCGTTTTTGATGAATCTTATGGGGAAATGCTGAGCTTAAAGCAACAACGATAAAAACAGGCATTTGTGCGGTTAATTCCTCTAAATCCCCTCTAACAAGAGGGGTGGACGCGGAGCGGACGGGGTGTGTAAAATGAGGGCATAAAGATAGATTACAAGATGAGAGTACACTACAATTCAAAGCTCAAAGAACTTGCTCGAATACTTCGAAATAACAGCACATTATCTGAAATATTGCTGTGGAACCACCTCAAGGGCAAGCAGATGAAAGGATACGATTTTCACCGTCAGAAGCCGATTGATAATTACATTGTGGATTTCTTTTGCCCCAGATTGAGGTTGATTATTGAGATTGACGGACAGAGCCATGAATTTAAAGGCAAAAAAGATGAAAAGAGAAAGAATCGTCTTGGATTGTTAGGATTTTACATATTAAGATTTGAAGATTTGGATGTGAAAAAGAATATGGAAAGCGTTTTGACTGCTATTGAGAAATGGATTAAGGAATATGAACAGACGCAGCATGAAACACACCCCTAAATCCCCTCTCAAGAGGGGACTTGAAAATATCCCCTCTTGAGAGGTGTGGAC
>JASEIZ010000051.1:7418-10800 GCA_030017395.1 Desulfobacterales bacterium
GGTGTGGACGCGGAGCGGACGGGGTGTCTGAAAATAGGGTTGTAAAAATGCAGCTAAAAAGGATTATTAAATATAGACCTCAGATCAAGGTGTGCGGTCTGACACGTGTTGAAGAAGCATTGGAATGCGCTGACCTTGGAGTTGATGCAATTGGATGTGTCTTTTTCCCTAAAAGTCCGAGGAATGTAACTGAAGATCAGGCAAAAAAAATATCTGTGGCTGTATCAGGCAAGGTGAAAACAGTAGGCGTATTTGTGAATGAAACATTTGACAACATAATGCAAAAAGTAAATTATTGTCATCTGGATTGTGTTCAATTACACGGCATGGAATCGCCTGAGCTGGTCAGCCGGCTTGTTCAAGAAAATATTTTCGTGATTAAAGCCTTATTTGTCGAAGGCAGACCATCGCTTGACGAAGCCGAAAATTACCGGGCATCAGCATATCTTGTGGAATGTGGCAAAGGCATACTGCCCGGCGGTAATGCGCTTCAATGGGATTGGGGAAAGGCATACGGTTTCGGCAAACAACACCCTTTTATTCTGGCCGGAGGACTTGGGCACGAAAATATCTGCCGCGCCGCAACCGAAAGCGCGCCCGATGCCGTGGATGTAAGTTCTGGAGTTGAGTCATGTCCGGGAAGAAAGGATTATAGTAAAGTTAAATCCTTTATCGATGCTCTTTATCAATGCAGCTTTTATAAAGAGCCCGGTAAAAAGATTAGGAGGATTTTTTAATGCGTCATAACAAAACAGTTTATAATGAAGATAAATTTCCTGATTCCAATGGCCATTTCGGCATTTATGGCGGGCGTTATGTCGGCGAAACTTTGATGCCGGCTCTGCTGGAACTGGACGAGGCTTATAATAAGATTGTGCCTGATCCATCTTTTCAGTCTGAATTCAAGAGATTATTAAAAGATTACGCGGGCAGGCCGACCCCTCTGTTTTATGCAAAAAGACTAACCGAACACCTTAAAGGCGCATTCATTTATTTGAAGCGGGAAGATCTGGCCCATACAGGAGCTCATAAAATCAACAATACCCTGGGTCAGGCGCTTCTTGCACAGCAAATGGGCAAAACTAAACTTATTGCTGAAACAGGCGCAGGGCAGCATGGTGTGGCAACGGCAACAGCAGCAGCTCTTTTTGGAATGGAATGCCGTATCTTTATGGGAAGAGAAGACATTCAGAGACAAGCCCCGAATGTTCAGCGCATGAAACTGCTTGGCGCCCAGGTAGTTCCGGTTACTTCAGGGACTATGACCCTCAAGGATGCAATGAATGAAGCGATGCGCTTTTGGGTGGAGGCGGTTCGTGACACCTTTTATGTAATAGGATCGGTCGCAGGTCCCCACCCCTATCCGGTAATGGTTCGGGAATTTCAGAAGGTTATCGGAGATGAAGCAAGGCAGCAGATACTCGAAAATACCGGAGGTCTTCCAAATTTACTGGTTGCCTGTGTCGGAGGAGGAAGCAATGCAATGGGACTTTTCCATGCATTTATGGCGGATACTGTTGAAATGGTGGGGGTTGAAGCGGCAGGCAGGGGAATTGAAACAAAAAAACACGCGGCAACCCTTGGAGAAGGTTCGGTGGGGGTTTTGCATGGTTCCAAGTCTTATGTATTGTAGGATGAAGACGGACAGATTCAGGAGGCCCATTCGATCTCAGCAGGGCTGGATTATCCGGGAGTGGGGCCTGAGCATTCCCTGTTAAAAGATTTGAATAGAGTGCAATATGTTTCCATAGATGATGATCAGGCCTTAGAAGCATTTAATACTCTTTGCGTTCTGGAGGGGATTATCCCTGCTCTGGAAAGTTCGCATGCTGTTGCCTGGGCCATGATCGAAGCGTCTCGCAGGCCGAAAAACGAAACTATAATTGTAAACCTATCGGGAAGAGGGGATAAGGATCTCGGCATTGTTTCAGCCTATAACAAATAAGGATTAGAGGGTTAAGGAGATTAAACGATAATGAATCGCATTGATAAAACCTTTAAAGATTTAGGGCAAAAAAACGAAAAAGCTCTGGTTGGATTTATTACAGCAGGCGATCCAAACATCTCAGATTCTTTCAGCATAATTAAAGCTATGTGCAAAAGCGGCCTGGATATTTTAGAACTTGGAATCTCTTTTTCCGATCCTACGGCTGACGGGCCTGCTATTCAGCGTTCGTCGGCAAGGGCCTTAAAGCAGGGAATAAATCTTAGCGCTGTTCTTGAAATGACCGGCAGACTGCGGGAAGAGACATCCACACCGATTATCCTTTTTAGTTATTACAATCCTATTTACGCATACGGAGCCAAGCCCTTTTACAAAGACGCTCTGGCTGCAGGAGCAGACGGGGTGCTGGTGGTTGATCTTCCGCCTGAAGAATCTGATGAAATGACCTCGCAATGGCCGGGAGATGAGCTTGCATTAATACGCCTTGTTGCGCCTACAACTCCGCTAAAACGGATGGCTCAGATTGCGCAATCTGCGTCCGGATTTATATATCTTGTTTCCAAAACAGGGGTTACCGGAAGCGATGGTCTTAACACAGAGGATATAAAGGATAAAATCGGATCGCTTCGCTCGGTAACAGATCTGCCTGTCTGCGTTGGTTTCGGCATCTCCACGACTGATGATGTGGCTGTCGTCGCTTCTGTTGCGGATGGAGTGGTAATCGGAAGCGCTTTTGAGCGTCTCATCGAAGATAACCTTGACAATCCTGATCTTGCATCGATCCTTGCAAGTAAGGTAAATGAGTTTAAAGAAGCGACAAAAATTTGTAGCCGTTTACGGCTTGAAACTTGAAATTGGAAAGTAGAAATTAGGGAGAGACGAAACGAGTTTGTCTGAGTCAAACGCGACAGAATACAAAACAATAGTTGAAAAACTCGGCCCAAAATTGATGAACTTGTAAAAAGTTCCAAAATACCGTTTCACGTCATTCCGGCGAAAGCCGGAATCCAGTCTTTTCAAGCAGTTGCAAACCATCTGGACTCCGGTTTTCACCGGAGTGACGATTTTTTACGAAACCGTCACAGTTTCCGGAGTTTGCCCGATGCTTCTTGAACTTCCTGCGTTTATCAAAATCATAGCGGTTTTCGTCTTTATTCTTGTTCTCAGCAAATACAAGATATCTCTTTATATCTGCCTCTTTTCTGCTGCTCTTGCTGTAGGGCTCTGGATGGGGCTGGGGCCTGTTCAAACGGCTCGTCTCGTTCTTATCAAGTCGCTATCTTCTGAAAGTCTGTGGTTGGCTTTAATTATAGTGGAGATTATCGTCTTAAGCTATCTTCTTAAGGAAAGCCGGCAGATGGAGCGTATTGTCGATACATTCAAGACAATATCTTTTGGCAATCGTTTTACTCTGGCCTGTTTGCCCGCTATAATGGG
>JASEIZ010000052.1:0-2314 GCA_030017395.1 Desulfobacterales bacterium
CTCTATTCCCTTTTCTCTATTCCCTGTTCTCTATTCCCTGTTCTCTATTCCCTGTTCTCTATTCCCTGTCTTATCTGACGCAAAAAAGCAAGGCTCCGCGGTTCCTTCCCCAAATGATAAGGCACAAACATTTCCATAAATTCCAACCCCTCTTTTAAAGCCCGGCTGGAAAATTTGATCCTGCTCGCCTTATCTAAATCTGCGCTTTTGATCCAGAGAAGCTGCTTTATAGTCCCTTTTGAAAGAGATATCTGCCGCGATGATCCAGACGCACACCTTTCACATACAAGCCCGCCCTTTTTAAGATCAAACGCCACCTCGTTTTTTGCCATCTTCTCAAGCTCAATCTTGCATACGCCACAGCAGGTTAAATTCGGACAAAGACCTGCCATAACCATAAATTTTATCTGGAACTGAATGCTAAGAGCCATCGCGGGTATTTGTCCAAGATCGAGCTCACATAAAACATGCTGAAACAGATGATAAATCTGGATTTGCCTTCCGCCTTCTTCCATCCATTCATTAATCAGTTCCGCCCAGTAGCTTGCATAGGCCATCCTTATTATATCTGCTCTTATTCCGGCAAACGGATGTTTTAATGCAGCCTCCTGTAAAACAGAAAGCCCTGGTCTACGACCCGTGCTGCACACAATCTCTAAAACAGAAAAAAGCTCAAGAATACCTGAAAATCGCTTTGTGCTCTTTTTTGCGGATTTGGCTATTACAGAAACCTTGCCTCTGCTTAATGTTAAAAATGTGATGATAAGATCATAATCTCCAAAATCCATACAGCGGATTATAATAGCCGGCGTGGAGAAGCTTGACATGCGTTATATACCGAGGAGAGTTGAGGCGATTGTAAAATAGAAAAATACGCTGATAATATCTATCGCCGTTGTTACAAAAGGACCTGTTGCTACGGCAGGATCGATGTTTATCCGCGCAAAAAGCATAGGCACCATAGAACCTAACAGCGCAGCAATAGACATGGAACAGATTAAAGCAACTCCAACCGATATCGCAAGCGCCACTGTGCTGTATCGAATTTGAGCAGCAACGCCGATAAGGGCTCCGTAAACAATGCCGAGGATAAGACCTATAGAAAGTTCCTTGAAGACAACAGACCAGATATCTCTGACGTTGAGACGTCCTGTTGCAAGACCACGGACAACAATTGTGGAAGATTGAGTGCCTATATTCCCGCCCATACCCATGATAACAGGAATAAATGCCGCAAGATAAACAAATTTGTTCAAACTTTCTTCAAAACGGCCAATAATTATAAATGCGATTATTCCGCCGACACAGCTCGCAAACAGCCACGGCAGCCTTATCCTTGTACTCCTGACGACAGACTGTGTCTCAACAAACTCCCCACCAGCTCCTGCCATTTTCAATATATCTTCGGTAGCTTCTTTCTTGATGATATCAATAACATCATCAACCGTAACTATACCAACAAGTTTACCATATTCGTCAACAACCGGCACGGCCAGAATATCATAACGCGCAACAATTTTTGCCACATCTTCCTGGTCCACGTCGGTTTTTACCGCAATCACGTCTGTTATCATAAAATCTTTAAGCGTGGTGTCCGGTGGAACAACTACAAGCTGTCTTAGCGAGCTGACGCCTACCAGCTTGCCATATTCATCAACCACATAAAGATAAAATGGCATCTCAACATCCATATGCTCCTTTTGTAGCGATTCAATAGCCTCTCTGGATGTTATATCCTCCCTTAATGCGATAAAATCTGGAACCATGATACCGCCTGCGGTATCATCTCTGTAACGAAGTAAGCCTTCAACCTCTTCAGAACCCTCTTTTTTCATTTTTTCAAGAATAGAAGCGGATTTATCTTCCGGAAGTCGTCCAACCAGATCAGCGACATCATCAGTCGGCATATGATCCAGGACTTCAACAACAAGATTCAAATCCATTTTTTCAACAAATTCCATAAAGGTGTTTTCATCAAGTTCGCTGAAAAGCACACCTTTTTGCTCTATATCACTTATCATATCAAAGAGTTTTCTCTGATGTGAAAGAGATAAAGAACGAAACGCCTCTGCAAGATCAGCCACATGTGTCTTGTTAACTATCTTAACAAGGTGGGTTGTGTCGCCCCGTCTCAGCAACCTCTTAATGCTTTCGATAAGTATTTTATGACTATAATTTCGCATAATTGTTTTTATGGAATCTGGATATTTACTACCTGCCCGCTCTTTCCCGGAACCTCTATGGGTTTATCATTTAAAATCAATTGAACCCCTGTTGCATTGCCGATTAATAAATTAAAACCAGCCGATGCTTC
>JASEIZ010000052.1:2324-10361 GCA_030017395.1 Desulfobacterales bacterium
CAAACTTAAATCGATCTCCGGGTTTCAGACTGTATTCTTTCGGCTTCTGCCCATCTATTATTACCTTTATCCATGTTGTTTCAATTGTTATTATACTAAGCAATAAACTTTTTTTAGATTGTTTGTCGGTTAAAACAGAATCTGACTCGTTAACATGATCGACTTTGGGAGCAATGCCATCAATATCTTTACCTGCCGTCTTATTATCCTCTTTAACCGCAGTTTTATTGTCACCTCCACTCGTCATCTTATTATCCTCGTTAGCATTAATATTAACAGGGCTGTCGGTCTTAAGAGGGCTATGAAAAACAGACATCGCAAAAACAGATAGAGTGATAATACATATCATCGCGCCAAGAGACAGCAGCAAATTAGGCCAAAATTTTGTGCTCATTTCGGCAAAATCTGCTTCAGACCTTGCATTTGCCTGATAAGCATTAAGACTTGATTTGTAGCGCCTTACAGCCTCAACCCTATCAACACCGATAGCTTCGGCATAAGCGCGCAAAAAACCTTTAACAAAAACCTCGGAAGGCAGACTGTCATGATCCTCCTTCTCGATAAGAAGGAGATTGTCTATTCTAATTTTGGTTTTTTCCGAAACCTCGTCAAGGCTGATTCCTTTCTCTGTCCGTATCGCCCTAAGATAATATCCAAATGAAAGAGAATTTTTATTAATCATTTTATTATCTTTATATGAGATTTTTTATGGAGATCATCAAGCCATGACCCGAATTTTTTATCAACTATCTCTCTGAAAAGCTTTTCTTGTATCTCGGCTGTTACCTCTTCCAGTGATTTTGCAGGAATATCTATAACTTTTGAGATATAAAATATCTGATATCCATAATCTGTATCAAGCACTGATGTAAACTCGCCCTCTCCCAATCCTTTTATTGCTTCTTGCAATTGTGGTGAAAGTTCATTGATTGTAAACAACCCTATGTCGAAGCTTCCTGAAGATTCGGAATAAGCTTTAGCCACTTCTTCAAAAGGTTCTCCGGCCTTTAATTTTTCAAGCACAGCCTGCATTTTTTTTTGAATTAAAAACTTCCTTGCTTCATCGGCAAAAGAAGGAACTTTCATAATTATGTTCAAAAGACGGTATTTTTTCTCTCCGCAATATTCATCTCTGTGTGCTTCATAATATGACTTTACATCCTGACTGGTAATAACGACCTTGGATTTGACTTCAAGGTTGACCAGCTTTGACCTGAGTATCTGCTCTTTTATGTTATTTCGATGCTCTCCAATGCTTAATCCCTGTTTGGCCAACTCTTTTCTGAGCTCTTCATCACTATAATAGTTTGTCTCTTTAATACGCTCAACTGCTGCATCAATCTCTTTTTCACTTACAGAAATCTTAAACCGTTTTATTTCCTGATCAGTAAGTTTCTGATCAATAAGCTTGCTGAGTATATCATCGCGCATTTTAAAGATCATTTTGCGCTCTTGCTCAATAGGATATCCAAGCGTTTTGATTTTGTCTGAATATGGTTTAATAAATTGGTTTAATTCGGAAAGCATAATAATATCATCATTAACAACAGCCACTATACGATCAACGACCTCTGTGCCGTCTGCCATATTAAATGCTGTAAAACCTAAAATCAAAATAAAGCATATTGCCCGACATGCTGAGCACTTAACAATTTCTATAATAATTTTATTCATTAATTTTATCCCGAATCTGTTTGAGAGATTTTCTCCCACTCTTTTTTATTTATTTCGATCAGATATTTTTTTCTGAAATTTTCTATCCATGGTTTATAGGCTTCTTCCGCCTTTTGTCTGCGCAGCTCTTTTACGATTATTCTATTTAAATCACTATCTGCCTTATTAGGAACCTCGGATAGAGCGGATGGCCCTTCATGCCCACTATAATGTTTCTCATAATAGTTCGATATATCTTCAGGAGTTATTACAACATGTTCCCTTAATTCTTTTTCAACCACTTTCTCTATGAGCAAACGTTTTCCAAGCTCTTTTTCCCACAAATTGTATGAAACGGCCTGTTCAAGTAGAATCTGTTCAAAAGCATTATCATCATAATCTCCCTTAATTCGTGCAACAGCTTCATTAAGTTCTGAATCAGAAATCTCGATATTCAGCTCTTTTGCCCTTTCTAATATAATCATTTCCTCTATCAACTGGCTCAAAAGCCGCAACTTGGCTTCCATGCAAGAATCCGGCTCCTGCAATGCATTATAGGAATAAGCTGTTTTAATAATCTCAAACGCCCTGTTGAAGTCAACTGTTGTAGCAACCCTGTCTCCGACTTTGATTAAATAATTATCGCCAGGCATTGAATGTGAATCATGCCCAGAATCACCACACCCTGCCAAGATATAAATAATCAATAAGGCTCCAAACATTGGAGACAATTTATTAGAGTGTCTTATCATTGTGATAAATGGTAACCGTTCACGGTTACTAATCCTTTAAGTATATTATTTCTTAAAAATTGATGATCTCGTAAAAAGTCTTGAAATCGTCATGCCGGACTTGATCCGGCATCCAGAACGCATTGAATTTACTGGATTCCGGCTTTCGCCGGAATGACGGAAAAGAGAACTTTTCGACTTTTTACGAGTTCATCAAAATTAACATGTTGAATAATTTCTTTCAAGATGTTTTTAGTTTCCAACAATAGACCGGCTGTAGTGTGTTTTGACAGTTTTGCTTTTAGCACATTGTCCGGCGTAAAACTAAAACAATCGTTCTGTCCAACAATCATATCAACAATGCCAAAGGGATATTTCTGGTGGACCTCTGAAAAATAAAGAATGAGTTGCTGCCCGGTCAGATCAAGCCGTTTTACACCGGCTTTTATCGCCAATACTTTAAGCATAATCTTTAATAAAAGATTGTTTGTTTCTTTTGGCAAGTTTCCAAAGCGGTCAATCAGTTCTTTCTTAAAATCCGAAATTTCACAAGGCTCGGTCATCTTTGCAAGACGGCGATAAGCTGAAAGCCGCTGGTTGATATCGGAAATATAAAATTCGGGAAGAAAGCTTGATAAAGGTATATTAATCTCAGGTTCGAGGTTTTCCTGAACAGGTTTCCCTTTAAGCTCGGATATCGCGTTTTCCATGAGCTTTAAAAACATGTCATAACCTACAGCAGCTATATGGCCGGACTGGGATGCGCCCAAAATTGTGCCTCCTCCCCTTATCTTCAAATCGCTCATGGCTATTTGAAAACCGGCTCCAAGGTCGCTGTACTCCATTAATACCTTCAGGCGTTTACGAGCATCCTTGCTTAAAGCCGTCTCATCAGGAATAAAGAGGTATGCATAGGCCTGTTCATCGGCTCTGCCTACGCGGCCTCGCAACTGATAAATCTGCGCCAATCCGAATCTATCCGCCCGATTAATCAGAATGGTATTAGCTGAAGGAATATCAAGACCGGACTCAATTATCGTTGTGCAAACAAGAATGTCGATCTCTTTATTGAAAAACCGCAGCATCACAAGCTCAAGCTCGTCTTCCGTAAGACGGCCATGCGCCACATCAAGTCTGACTTCGGGAACAAGTTTTTTCAAATAGTTTGCCATTGCCCATATATTATGAATATCATTGTGAACAAAATATATTTGGCCCTTTCTTTTTAACTCATTCTTTATTGCTTCTGAAATAATCGCCCCGTCGAACTCGGAAATATATGTAATAATTGACCGACGATGCTCAGGCGGTGTTGAAATAATACTAATATCACGTACTCCCATCATTGACATGTAAAGAGTGCGCGGTATCGGGGTCGCCGTCAAGGCCAAAACATCTACCATTCTCCTGATTTCTTTCAGTTTTTCCTTGTGTTTAACGCCGAAACGCTGCTCTTCATCAAGCACAACAAGACCCAAATCTTTAAAAGCAACATCTTTCTGAATAAGCCTGTGGGTCCCTATAACTATATCTATCTTCCCTGCGCTAAGCTTATCTATAATTGAGCGCTGCTCACTAACAGAACGGAATCTGCTTAAACAAGCGAGATTGACGGGATAACGCTTAAAACGGTTTGCAAATGTTTCAAAATGCTGCTCGGCAAGCACTGTTGTAGGAACCAGCATGGCAACCTGTTTTCCATTATTCACAGCCATAAAAGCCGCTCTAAGGGCAACCTCTGTCTTTCCGTATCCTACATCGCCGCATATAAGCCTGTCCATAGGCATCGGATTCTCCATATCATGCAGCACATCATAAATTGCCTTTAATTGGTCAGGTGTCTCTTCGTAAGAAAAACCGGCCTCAAAATCCTGCGAATCACCGTCTGTTGCCTTAAAAGCATAGCCTTTATTTATGCTACGCTCAGAATAGAGTTTAAGAAGCTTTCCCGCGATCTTCTCAACCGATTTCTTAACCCTTTCCTTAACCCGCTGCCATGATTTGCCGCCCAGCTTGTCAAAAACCGGGATTACTCCGTCAACCCCCATATATTTTTGAACCATGCTCATTCGATCTACAGGAAGATAAAGCTTATCACCATCTTTATAAATAATAAGCAAAAAATCATTGCTTATTCCGTCTATTTTGAGCTTTGCCAGGCCGTCAAAGCAACCTATTCCATGTTCAATATGAACAACAAATTCACCTTTCTTTAAGTCTGTAAATTCAAGTATCCCTGCCTGAATCTTTGCTTTTTGTCTTAAAATCCTTTTTTTGTGGCGTTTTACGCCGAATATTTCCTCCTCTGTAATTACAGCCAAAAATGCATCATGCCAGACAAAACCCGATGAAATCCGGCCAAGACATACAGCCACAGACCCTTTGCCAGATTTAGCGGCATGGAACCCGTTAATAATTTCAATCTTGATGCCGTATGGCTCCAGAAGAGATTTAATACGGTCGGCCTGCAATCCGGAACTGCAGGCAATAAGAGAGGCATATCCTTCCTGTTTTCTGGCATTAATCCAGCTTGCAAGAGGCAAGAAAAGGTTTTCTTTTTTCGCATGAGCCTTAAGTTCGGTTCTAACAGCAGTATTATCTTCAACATTAAAACCTATCCTCAAAAAAGGTTGCCCCTTATTCCAACCCTCTCCAGACACAGGAAGCATTTTTACAGTCAGCGGTTTCCTCTCGGTCAACATTGCCTTTGCTCCTATCCATTGCATGTAAAAAGCGTCGGGCTCAACACACAGTCTTCCCTCTTTGCGAGCGTCAAGGTAGTTATTTGTCGTCTGTTCCTCAAATTGACCGGCTGCATCTTCTAATTCTTTTGGTTCTATAATAACAAAAAGCGCCTTGTCGGAAACATAATCAAACAGGGTGTCAAGTTTAGGATATATTAAAGGAATCAGGCTCTCAATTCCCGGAAACACCCCCTCTTTCCTGATACGCTCAACCAGCTCCCTAACTCTGGTTACCGGGAGATCAAGAGCAGACGCCTGCTCTCTTATCCTGCCTATTATCTTATCCATAAGCTCTGTTTTCAGAATCGCTTCACCTGCTGGAAGTATGATTGCTTCCTGTATATTATCTGTCTTCCGCTGGGTTGCTGCTGAAAAAAATCTTAAGGAATCCACGGTTTCTCCAAACAGTTCGATCCTTAGCGGATCTGAATACATGGGAGAATAAATATCCAAAATCCCGCCTCTAACACAAAAATCCCCGGGCTCCTCTACAATCGCGGCCCGAACATAACCTCCGGAAATCAGTTTTTTTATTAAAAGTTCCCTGTCAATATCTTCTCCGGTCATTATAAGCTCGGCATAATTACTAAGCATAAGCTTTGGAATGAGTCTTTGCAGAAGGGCGTTTACGGTTGTAACCACAACCGGAGGCGTTTCATCCTCTATCAAACGATAAAGAGCGCTTACCCGCCTTGCCGCTGTTTCGTTATGATATGACAACCGTTTAAACGGCAAAATATTATAAGGCGGAAAATATATTGAGGCTTTTTCAATATGTTTTGAAAAAAAGCACAAGTCTTCCAAAAACTTTTCAGCATCTTTTGACGAAGCTGCTACAACGACAACAGGCATACTGTGCTCCATGTATATTCTGGAAACAAGGAATGCCCTGTCGGACCCGGACAGGCCTGTGCACTCAATTCCTGAATTTCTGCAAGGGATTAAATCAATTAAGGATTTAAGTGAACTTTTTTCTTGATTTAGATTCGTAAACAAAGTAGTTGTTTTTCATTCGTTGATCCGATATTTATCGGGCCGACGTAGCTCAATCGGTAGAGCAGCTGATTCGTAATCAGCAGGTAGGCGGTTCGACTCCGCCCGTCGGCTCCAAAGTATCCTTGACATATATTAAATATTTGTATATTTTATAAGTTATCTTCCTTTTATCGTCAGTTTGCAGCATAAAAAAGCTTATAAACATTAAATTTGAAGTTGCTTTTAGTTGAAAAATCTGAATAAATAAAATTGTCTTTACAAATTAAATAAAGAATCGTAATAAAATAAGTTAATTATATAAATATATCATTATTGATAATGGCGTAGCAAGTTCTTTTAGGAGGTAATATGGCATTAACCAAGAGCGATATTGTTGAAAAGGTTTATGAACTTGGTTTTACCAAGAAAGAAGCCATCGATATCATCGAATCTCTTATGGAAATTATTAAAAGCACTCTGGAAAAGGGGGATGATGTCCTGATTTCAGGTTTTGGCAAATTCTGCGTAAAAAACAAGAAACAACGAAGAGGCCGAAACCCTGCTACAGGTAACGACCTGATGTTGAGAGCAAGAAAGGTTGTTACATTTAAATGTTCCGGTAAGTTAAGGGATAAAATCAACAATCAATAATGATTTATCTTTGTGTGACAAGCCATACAAACTGGTAAGGATTTAAGCCGACTGAATCCGCCTTAAATGTCTTTCCGCTAAGAAGGTCTTTCATATCAAAATCACCGCTGTCTTTCGGCAATGATACAGAAATATGCGTTGATGAAATATTTGTTAATGCATATATTGTCTGTTTTTTGCAATACCTTGAAATAGCAAATACTTTTGGACCAAGTTCCAGTATTTCAAAAAAAGCGTTTGGGTGAAAGGCAGGTTGTTTTTTCCTGATTTTGATCAAGTTTATATATGGGGAAAAAATCCTTGAGCGAAAGCTATCGGGATCCTCCAACTGTTTTACGATATCATCCAGTCGCAATTTTTCCCTGTTTATCGTTCTGGCCATTTGAGTCTGCCTGACACCTTGTTCCCAATTGTGTGAACCCAATATGCTGTGAATATAGGCGGCAGGCACTCCAGGAAGAACAAACTGAATTGACTGAGAGGCGAGAAATCTATCGGGATGATATTCGTCAACCCCGTTTTTTTTGTTTAAAAAAGCATCAACATAGGTTATATTCAGTTCATACGGGCTCTCCGAACCATCTGAATTCCTCTTATATGAAACTCTGCCTCCATTTTCTTTAACAATCTTAACGAGTCTGTCTATTTCCTCTTCAGGCAAAATCCCTTCAAGCGGGCGTATGCCAATACCATCATGAGATGCCGTAAAGTTGAAAAATGTATTGGATTCAGATTTTAAATAAAGCCCTTTTGCCCAGCTTGACAAGGCCGTTGAATCCTCAATCGCAAAGGAATAAAAAAGCAGCGGCGGCAGCGTAAAGTTATAAACCATTTGCGCCTCATTCCGGCCATCTCCAAAATAACTGATATTTTCCACATGAGGCACATTTGTCTCTGTAATAATCATGACATTCGGAGCAACACAATCCAATATGCTTCTAAATAATTTTACCACATCATGAGTCTGGTTCAGATGAACACAATTAGTCCCGACCTCCTTCCATAAATAGGCGATTGCATCAAGCCGCAAAATGGTCGCGCCCTGCTTCACATAAAAAAGAAGTATCTCGATCATTTTTTTAAGCACATTAATACTTTTAAAATTAAGATCTATCTGATCAGCGCTAAATGTCGTCCAAATATTAACAGTTTTACCGGAACTTTTTGTAAATTCAGTTAAAAGCGGCAGCGATCTTGGCCTTGTAACCCCGGATAGATCAATCGATGGGTCTGCTTCAATGGCGAGGTCTTCAAATCCTTTTTCCTCGTTTAAATACTTTTCA
>JASEIZ010000052.1:10371-10610 GCA_030017395.1 Desulfobacterales bacterium
CACAAGATCGAACATAAGTTGAAAATCTCCGCCCAATGATTTAATATCCTCCCAAGATCCAAGCTTTGGATTTACACAATAAAAGTCAATAACAGAAAAACCGTCATCAGAAGAGTATGGGGAAAACGGGAGGATATGTATTGTTGAAAATACATCTTTAAAGTGTTTTGCGGCAAACCTGTGAAACGTTTTCAAGGAGGCTTCCCCGTTTGAAAACAGGGAGTCGCCATAAGTTATCA
>JASEIZ010000053.1:0-7801 GCA_030017395.1 Desulfobacterales bacterium
CTTTCGCCGGAATGACTAAAAAGGACGTTTTTCGACTTTTTACGAGTTCATCAAGGATAAAACAGGAAAATCTTCAGAGAATGAAAAAACGGATGCAAAAGCGAACGGTTGAGTTCCAAAAGGATCTGATATCGGAAGAAAAATTTGTAATGAGCATGCGCAGCATGTTTGAGCATATCGGTTTTGCAGACAGTTATCGATTAAGAAGCTCGATTTTTTTAAATACATAGAAAAAAATAGAAAGGATGCTACATGGGCAGGCGTCGTAGAATGGCTCGAACCGGGTGAATCGCGGCGGCAGTTGGAACAACAACGCGAGGAACTGCCGGTCCGCTAATCGTAACAACAACACCCCGGGCAACAGGAACAACAACCTGGGCTTTCGCCTCGCCAGCACACAATATGCCGGAATCAATTCGTTTACGGATGGATTGAGAGCGCTTTTTGTGTCCAGATGGCTGTCCTGCTCTCCGTTTACAGCGGAGACGAATAACATGTAAGCCGCCGCGGCCGGTAGTCCAGATTTATACAGATCGAAGGCAGCGGCGGTATTTGTTACAGGGAAACATAGTTTATACGATGCCTACAATATTAAGAACAGGGCCATATCGTTTTTATTTTTACAGTCACGAAACCACAGAACCACCTCATATTCATGTGGACCGTGATGATTTTTCTGCAAAATATTGGGTGCAACCAGTTAGTTTAGCTCAAAATCTTGGTTTTAGCCCTAAAGAATTGCGGCAAATACAATTGTTAGTTGTGAAACATCAAGCAAAATTAAGGGAGGCATGGAATGGGTATTTTAGCACTGGCGGCAGATGAACGGGTTAAAAACGTCTGTCTGTCTGATGATACATTAGGTGTCGATTTAATGGATGGCCGTACCATAACAGTACCTTTGGCCTGGTATCCCAGGCTGTTGAATGCTACATCGGTACAACGTAATAATTGGCAGATATGCGGTGCAGGTTACGGTATTCACTGGCCGGAAATAGATGAAGATTTAAACACCGAAGGTTTACTTAGAGGCTCTCCGGCACCGCATAGTATGTAGTTGCAGGTTAGGTTTAGCAAGGCTTTAATCCCCCCAAAAACAGGAGGCTGTTATGAGCAGAAAAATGACTCGTTCCAATGTTCCTGCGTGGGAATGCATAATAGTTTTTGCGGTATTGTTTGTTTTTGTTCCATTATCCTTTTCCGCATCCGGCAAGAGCGTCAAAACATCTCTCTCCGTGAGCAAATCAGCGGATGTGGACAGTAAGGTGCCCCGTGCGCAGGTTGAAAATAAATACGGCGTAGCGGTAATTATAGGCAACCAAAGCTATAATTCAAAGGATGTGCCGAATGTTGATTATGCCATTTCCGACGCCCGTATTGTTAAAAAGTATGTGCAAAAGACACTTGGTTATCGGGAGGGGAACATTATTTGCCTTGAAAATGCCACCCAGGCCCAGTTCAGGACCTTTTTTGGCATTGAGAGCGATTATAAGGCAAAGCTTTACAGCTATTTGAGACCAGACAAATCCGATATTTTTATCTATTATTCCGGCCACGGCGCTCCTGACGTTCAGACAAAAACCGGATATTTTGTTCCTGTGGACTGCGACCCGTCAACTGTCCGTTTTAACGGATACAGCCTGAAGCTTTTTTACGATAACCTGGCAAAGCTTCCCGCGCGCTCAATCACGGTTGTTCTGGACACCTGTTTTAGCGGCGGATCAGAGAAAGGGATGCTTTTAAAGAATGCGTCACCTGTATTTATTGATGTCAAGAATCCTCTCCTTACCATGAAGAATGCGTGCGTGTTGACCTCATCCACAGGGGATCAGATAAGTTCCTGGTATCCTGCAAAGAAACATGGTCTTTATACCTACTATTTTCTGAAAGGGCTCCAGGGAGAGGCAGATACAGACAAGGATGGGAATGTAACAGGCGGAGAGCTTCACAATTATCTTGCCGATGAGGTAAGTTACATGGCGCGGCGTCTCTACATGAGAGAACAGCAACCCCAGATTATGGGCAGCAAGAATGCTGTGATTATTAAATATAAATAGAAAAAATATATGGCACGTTTAGGGAATGTGTCCTGCATGCTTAAGTCATTGTAGTCATTCCGGCGAAAGCCGGAATCCAGAGTCTGCAACGACCCCCTATTCCTCGGAGGCATTGGTGAACAAACAGCCGGCGGTTTATATTTTGGCGAGTAAACGAAATTGCACCCTTTATATCGGAGTGACTTCGGACCTTGTCAAGAGGGTATGGGAGCATAAAAACAATATGGTGGAAGGCTTTACCAAACATTACGGTGTTCATCAACTGGCTTGGTATGAAATACACGAAAGTATGGAATCCGCTATTTTGAGAGAAAAGCGAATGAAAGAATGGAAGCGAAAATGGAAACTGGAATTGATTGAAAAAAGTAATCCTAATTGGCAGGATTTATATAATACGATTGTTTGACTGGATTCCGGCTTTCGCCGGAATGACGGAGAGAGAAACCGGAATGACGGAGAGAGAAACCGGAATGACGGAGAGAGAAACCGGAATGCATAGTTTTTAATGTTTCATGTTTTCGTGATTAAATGAACAGAATTATTACAATATTATTTTGCTCGTTGTTACTTTTTGCGCCTGTTTCAGTTGGCGCGGCAGATGGCAGATGGGTAACCTGTGAAGGCAGGGCTGAGGTCTCCAATGTTACAGCAACAGAGGCGGCGCAAATAGCCCTGACTGAGGCGAGAAGAAACGCCATAGAGGCGGTGGCCGGTGTTCAGCTTGCTTCGGCAAGCATTGTGCAGGATTTTACGCTTCTTTCAGATGTTGTCAATTCTTCTTCATACGGCCAGATTGTAGCTGAAAAGGTTTTGCAATGGGATGTGGATATCTTGCAGAAAGATAAAACCAGGCCTCCTGTCGTTATTTACAAAGTAAAGCTTAATGCCTGTGTTGCAATGCCTGAAGGCAAGCCTGACCCGGCATTTAAACTCGATGCAAAACTGAACAAAAGCGTGTTTACCACTGGCGAAGAGATGTTTGTCGAAGCCAGAGCGAACAGGAAATGTTTCATAACCCTTATCAACCTGACAGCGGACAGCCGAGCGATTGTTCTGGTTCCTTCCATTGTGCGCACGCAAAGCTGTCTTGCAAATGGCGATTGCTTTCGATTTCCCACGGAAGCCGAGCAGGCTTCAGGGATTCACCTGAAGGTCGGCACATTGCCTGAACACAAAAAGGACAGAGAAGCGATCATGGTTGTTGCAACCAAAACCCGGCAGCCTTTGCCCCCCAAATTAGACAACATCCCTTATTACACAGCCGATGCTGTTGGAAACTGGCTTGTGGATATCCCCCTTTCAGAGCGCACTATAAAGGTTCTGCCCTACGAGATAATGAGTAGGTAGGAACTACGAAACCGGAAGTTTGGGGAGTGGGTAATAAAATGGGCGCTTATGCCGGAAATTAAATAGCAGTTTGCGGATCCTTATGAAGAACAAAACAGACTGCGGAATCCCGCATTCTGTCCATTGCCGCTTGAAAACATCCTTTTTCTTTTTCTATTCCAATTATCCGTATTATTTGTTCGAGTTCTTTATATTGAGGAGCTATTTCCGAAAGAAAGTTATAGCTGCTGCGAAGAAAGTTTTCATTTAAGATATTATTTTTGATTCCCGGATATACAGCCAGATAGTAAATTCTATCTTCTACCAGGTCCTGGAAAAAGTGTGTGCCGTAGGATACTTCCGGGACATATCCGGCAGAGCTTTTAGCTACCTCAACAACGAGTGAAGATGCATCGATATCAGCATAGGTAACATTTACGCCAAGATTAATATTGTTGCTTCCCCATCGTCCAGGACCTATCAGGCAATAGCTTTCTTCAGCAGCTTCTAATGCAGAGTTAATACGACCTATTGCGTGGCCTACCTGATATTTTTTATCTGTGGCAAGCTCTTTATATCCATCACTATCCACATAGACAATATATCGAAGGTTATCAACAAAGGCGGTATTAACGCAGCTATCTGTTTGAAATATGATATTTTTTTCATTAATATCTTCCGGAAATTCTATATTTTCCTGATCACGAATTTCACTTAAGGGTCTGCACTGCAGCAGATTGATCATTATTTGACCTTTATCGTCAATATCCGCAATAAATTCAATGTCAACAGGGATGCCATACGCCTTTTCCAGTTTTTGTAAAATCTTGTCCATTATGTTGGCAAAGGGTGTTTTAGCGATGAAATTGTTGAAAGTAAGGACCCTGTCCTGTGCGCTTTTGTATTGCATAAAGCTAATGGGATCAAAAAAGGCACCTTCATTAAAAACTGAAAAAAGGTGCTGATATACAGGCAGTTCGTTAATAGTAACAACTTCATTAATTCCCACGCTTTTAAGCTCATTAGCAGAAAGATCTATAAGATCAGCAGAATGCTGGGAATAATGTTTTATTTCAGACTCATAAAGAACCGGACGAATCGTTGGGTGACTCAAGGCAACCATCCGTGGATAATCATTCCCAACACGGTCTACCGCTCGTGTGCCTAAACCAAAAACAATCCGCAGCAAACCCTTGTCGGTATTAATGCGGGGTGACCAGGGATGAAAATTTCGGGAAAAACCCACACCAGCGATCATGGGCATTAGAATATTACCTAAATTCCGGCCCTCAACACGCATAACCAGAATGCCCATTTGCTCATCATTATTGATGAGCTTTTTTTTGATGCGATACAGAAGGGCGTCGGGTTTCAAAACGCTGCTGTAAACAGTTTTTATAGCAGCCAAAAAGTCATTAAAGCGATCCTCAAATGCACCCTGGTTGGTACAAAAAACGCTATCGTATTTTCCGGCAAATGCATAGCCAAAGTTATCTTCCAGCAGACTGGAAGATCGGACAATGATCGGCTGTGTGCCAAAGTGCTCTAAAACTTTTCTTAACTGGGCCAGAAGTTCAGGGTTGAAGGAAGCTGAGAGAAACTTTTTTTGCAGGTTGGGATATTCCGAAACAATTGTTTCCCTGTCTTTATACTGCTGGCTCAGCAAGTACAGCAGGTCGTTGTCAAGTAAAAACTGGAAGAAAGTGTCAGAGCCAATATGGTAGGAATCATGGTCTTGAAGTATTTCCTTAAGTTCCGGCATGTCACTGTAAGCAGCCAGGTCAAGTATTTTTTTTGCCAAAAGCATGCCGGCTGCTTTTCCTCCGATTCTTCCTGATCCGACCAGACGGCCATGTATTTTTTCAATGTCTTCTAATGAAAAATATTTTCTGGCCCGTTCAAAATATTCAGACCGTTCACTGATAAGCGTTTTGATCAGTTCCATGCGGAGCGCTTCGCAATTGGCAGGCGACCAGCATGTGTGATCCTTTAGGCGGCGAAGGAGGGTTTCAATAGGTTGCAGATATTCAGATTTGGGTGGTGTTTTATCGCCCATCATTTTTGGGACCTGCTCGATTCCGTGCCAGGGTCCTTCCGGAGCTTTGCCAATATGGGAGAGAAGCATGTGTGTTTTAAACATGGTAGGAGAATATCTGTCCCATGCTTTAAGAGGGCAGATGTATGACTGGCCTTCTTGTACATAAAAATCTATTAAAACCTGGGTTGTATCCCGGATAGTTGCAACGGTCTGATTATTATGGCTTCCTCTGAGTATGCAGAAATAAGCTATTGTATCGAGTTCAAACAGCCTGGGGCAGGCCGTTCGGAAGAAATTGGCTACTGATTCATCACTTCCCCACTGTCTGGCCAGGATGGATATATTGTCAAAGACATAATATATTTTTTTGCCCGATGATTCCATCAGCTCCTGAATAAAATGATAGAAATAGTCGAACCCCCGTGAAGGATCAATGTTTACTGTTTTGCAGTTTTCAGATATTCCGGCAATCGCGTATTTGTCAAAATGGACATAGATAATATCAATCCTATTTTTAACTGCGCTTTCAACAAACGGGAGAACGAGCCATGAATATTCCAGTGTATTGGTGACCCGCCATACGACATTATCACCCCATCTAAGGCTGTCGATCAGTTCGTCAATAACAGGGGCGCCTGTAGTTATTTTAAACCGTTCATTTGACATATTATTTATCCCTTCATGCAACAGGTTTAAAGGTTCAAGGTTTGTGGCTGCTATACTTTTATTTCCGTATATGGAACCATTTTGTTAAAATCAAAGAATAACTTCATCGCGGTATTTTCGGTAGAAATACCGGTTTCTTCTACTGCGGCTATAGGGTTTAATCCTCCTGCAACAATCATCCCTGTTCTGCCTTTTGATACAGGAATATCCAAAAGTGGTTGCCCAGGTCTGCCTATCATTAATATGCCGCCCAATCCAATTTCATCCAGTCTTTTTTTAATTTTTTCTACCTTATTGAGAGCAATGGAAGGAAATTCGCGAAAACCGGCCCCAATTTTTCCATTGCCTGTAAGAATTACGTTTTTTAAACTGGTCATTCCACCCTTTATAAATATTTCAAGAGGATCTATAGTAGTACCATCATAATTAATAATTTCGATAAATCTGAGGGGTTCTCCTTTTGATATTTCCAGCAATCCCCCAAACCGGGATGTGGTGTAGATGCCTTTTTTGAGAAGTATTCCGTTGATTGTGACGCTACAGACCGTTCCTACGGCCACTTTATCGGCATCTATTTTTATATTGCCTATAGCGGTTCCAGGATAGCCGATTGTCATATACCTTCCCATTCCTAATTTAGCCTGAAAAACCGATTTGATTTGCTTAAAGGCGCTATAAAGGTATTGCTTGTGGAATGTAGTCAGATTCAGGATTATTGATCCCACTGATTTTTGCATGGAGAAATCCATTTGATATGTCAAAGTATCAATTTTTGCGGCAACTAAGCCGACCTCTTCAAACACAAAGGCTGATCCGAGTTCATTAACGCCCTTAGGGGTAATCATCCGTCCCCTTTTAGCAAAATTATTTGTTAAACCGTCATGATCCATTTGCTGAAGATAGTGTCGGACCGTGCGCTCACTCATATCAATCCCAAACTTTTGTAATTTCAGGGCAATTAAGGCGCTGCCGAGAGGCTTGTCGTGTTCCTGCAATATTTGGAGAATAGATACGACTTTTCGACTGGAAAGTTTGCTCATAGACTATTTTTTTCCTGAATAAAGTTTTTACTCACTACAAGGTTCTGTCATTCCTGTCGCATCATAACTTAAAAACATGTCCTGTCAAGTTTTTTTACGGCAAAATTGCCGCAAAATAGGGTTGTTTTGATTTGGAATTGGTTGTGATTAAATAATATATAAAATTATTTATAGTTATTTGGTCAATAAAAACAGCTAATAATCGACATTTTGTTAAAAATAATTAGTATGAGGCAAAAAAAATGGTTGTAATTTGTTATAAAAAATTATTTTATTGGCATGTTGTTGCCAATAAAATAGAAAGCAATAATTGTAACTGCTTTGGCAGTTACTAACATTTTATATAAGGAGGAATTTATGAATTTAAGCAAACCTAATGCAAGCCCTGCAACCCTTACTAAAAACAGGGTGAGACCTTCGCCTGTATCCGGCATTTGTGTAACCTGTCTTGATGGTTGCCCGGGAATCTGTGAGGTAGGACGTTCTGCACTGAGAGGGCGTGAAAATCTATATCCGCAACCCTTTGGAAAAATAACCGCAGGTTCTGAGAAGGACTATCCCAATGATTTTTCATGTTTTAACATAGCTGGGACATGTGTTGGCGCGGTCGGCATTGAGGCTGATTCTGATAAGGCGGTTTTTTCAGCCGTAGACATATCGACGGAAATTGGTGC
>JASEIZ010000053.1:7811-10521 GCA_030017395.1 Desulfobacterales bacterium
AGATAAAACTGCGTTTTCCAGGGTTTACCGGCGCTGTTGGATCAACCGAAATCGGAAGAATCCACTGGGACAACATGGCTATCGGAGCGGCAATATCGGGAATAATGGTGATTGCCGGCGAGAATATATGCGGGATGGACGTTAAAGCAGAAATAAAAAATGGTAGAATCATTCATTCTCCGGAGATGGAACGGCGAGTTAAGACATTCCAGAAATGGTATGAAGGGGAGGGTGGAATTATAGTTCAGGCAAATGTGGAAGATGCCAGGCTTGGCGTTCCTGAGTATGTCATTGAAAAACTTGGCGTGGAGATTTTTGAGTTAAAATGGGGACAGGGCGCAAAGGACATTGGCGGCGAAGTCAAAATTCCCGACATGGACAAGGCTCTTGAACTGAAAAGGCGTGGTTACATAGTGCTGCCTGACCCGGAAGATCCGGTTATACAGGAAGCGTTTAACAAAGGGGATTTTAAGGAGTTTGAGCGACATTCTCGCTTAGGAATGGTTGAGGAAGAAGGCTTTTATAAAATGGTGGAGCACCTTCGCAGTATCGGCGCCAAACATGTCACATTAAAAACAGGAGCTTACAGGCCTGCCGACCTTGCCAGGGCCGTAAAGTTTGCATCCGAAGCCAAAATTGATCTGCTTACCGTGGATGGCGCAGGCGGCGGGACCGGAATGAGCCCATGGCGCATGATGAATGAGTGGGGAGTGCCGACCGTTCAGCTGGAATGCCTCATGCATACTTACCTGAAACGGCTTGATGCCCAGGGTAAGTTTATTCCCGACTGTGCTATCGCAGGAGGCCTTTCTCTGGAAGATCATATATTTAAGGCGCTTGCTCTTGGGGCTCCATATATAAAGGCAGTATGCATGGGACGATCCATTCTGACTGCTGCCATGGTGGGCAATACCCAGGCCAACCTGCTGAAAAAGAAAATGGAAAAGGGTATTGAGAAAAACGGTTCGGTGATGCGTCACTTTGATGAAAAGAGCCCGCTTGTTAAAGATGGTGATTGGATCGATGTTAAAGATCTTTTCATTACAACACCTAAATTAAGTGAAAAATACGGCAAAGATTTTGCGCAGATCCCACCGGGTGCCATTGGTGTATATACCTACATAGACCGTCTTACCCAGGGGCTGCAACAGTTTATGGCGGGTGAGCGCAAATTTGCGCTTAAACACATAGACCGAAATGATATATTTGCCCTGACACGTGAAGCTGCCGAAATGTCGGGTATAAATTATGTCATGGATGTTGATAAGGAAGAGGTTGACAACATATTAAAATAATGGCTATAAAATTTTTTTTGATTTCATTGCGGTTCAGAATCTATAAAAAAAGCAGGTAACAAGGCGGAATTTTTTGATCTTATTAATACCCATCTGCAAATAAAATAAATGTTTTTATCAATAGGGAGGTTTTTAATGTCTAATGTTAACCCGTTTACAATGGCACAGCAGCAGTTAGATAATTCTGCGGAAAAACTTAAACTTGAACCAGCAATTCATGAACTTTTACGCTGGCCCATGAAGGAAATAAAGGTAATCCTTCCCGTAAAAATGGACGACGGCACCACCAAAATATTTCATGCTTACCGAATTCAGTACAATACTGCACGTGGGCCTGCAAAGGGAGGGCTGCGATGGCATCCTGATGAAACTGTTGATACTGTGCGTGCGCTTGCCGCATGGATGACGTGGAAGACATCAGTGGTTGATCTGCCTCTTGGCGGGGGTAAAGGTGGTATTACCTGTAATCCTAAAGAACTTTCTGAAAACGAGAAAGAGCGCCTTGCCAGGGCATATATGAGGGCTATGGCGGAGCATCTTGGTGTTACTAAAGACGTGCCTGCTCCGGATGTATATACCACTCCCCAAATCATGGCGTGGATGATGGATGAATATGAAACTATAACAAGAAACCATCATCCATGCGTTATCACCGGAAAGCCGTTGCAAATAGGTGGGTCGGCCGGCCGTGTTGATGCGACTGCCCGTGGGGGCATGTATGTAACCCGTGAGGCGGCTAATAAAATAAACATTGATCTCAGCGGCAAGACCATGGCAATTCAGGGCTTTGGAAATGCAGGGCAATATGCTGCAACCCTTGGGCAAGAGCTGCTTGGTCTTAAGCTTATAGCAGCTTCGGATTCAAAAGGAGGGGTTTACAACGAAAACGGTATAGACCCTGAGGCTCTGGTAAAATATAAATTACAGACAGGGACTCTTCAGGGTTTTCCTGATACTGATGCCATTACAAACGATGAGTTGCTGGAGCTTGAAGTTGCTGTTCTATTCCCGGCGGCCCTTGAACAGGTTATTACCGAAAAGAATGCCGACAATATTAAGTGTTTACGAGATGAGCCAGAGAGAAAAAATTAATATGCGCCAGGCCGCTTATCTGGTGTCTGTTGATAGAGTAGCTCAGGCATGCAGATTGCGTGGATGGGTTTAGCCTTGCATTTAAAGATACCCCGCTGTTTTACGCGGGGTATCTTTAAAAAATAATCGGGTTTATATGTCGAAGTAAAGAAAAAACTCATGTGGATGCGGCCGGAGTTTAACGGCGTTTACCTCGTTTTTGGTCTTATATTCAATCCACGTATCAATAACATCCTGAGTAAAAACGTCGCCTTTAAGCAGGAAAGCATGGTCTTCTTTTAAAGCAACAAGAGCCTCTTCGAGAGAGCCCGGAGCAGACGGTA
>JASEIZ010000054.1 GCA_030017395.1 Desulfobacterales bacterium
ATTTTTTCAATGACTTATTATTTTACTCACTGAAAACCGTTTTTGGACAAGAGTGGCACAATATATTTGATTTGCAAAAGCCTCCCCTGATTTATCTGGAAAGAAAATACCGCTTAAGTTTTCCCGTCGCACTAAGGGTTTCAAAACCTACTATTTGTTGCGTTTCTTCTCAAGGCGTACGCCGCAAAACACAAAAATACGAAGAATGAGTTTTTATTTCGTGCTTTCTGCCTTTCGTGTTTTCGTGATTGTTTTTTAATTTATAAATAAAGGCTGATATTTTGGCAACTGAAGAAGGTATTATAATAAAGGTTGGTTCTTCTACCGCATGGGTTAAATGCACCAAATCCGCTGCGTGTGAGTCATGCTCGGCAAAAGGTTTCTGCGATACGATGGGCGGCGGCGGGTCTAAAGATACTGTAGAGTTGGAAGCAATAAATGCTGTAGGGGCAAAAGTAAATGACAGGGTTACTATAAGCTTTGAAACCTCTTCATTATTAAAAGTATCTTTTTTAGTTTATATGATTCCTGTTTTATTTTTAATCCTGGGGGTAATTATCGGAAATAAAATTGCGCTGTTATTTCATTATGATCAGTCAATATTTGCGATTCTTGTTGGTTTTTTATTTTTATTTGCCGCGTTTTTCTTTGTTAAAGCAAAAGGAAAAGTACTATCTACAAAGAAAGAATACAAACCAAAAATCATTAGAATCTTAAAACAATAATTAAAAACTAACTACCAACTCTCTTACCCTGCCTTTATATAAAAGATACCTAAGAAAAAGAGGAAGATAATCGCTGCGCAAGCGCCAATACCGATCTGAATCCTGTAAGAGTTCTCATTATAAGGTCTATTTATAATATTTTGATACAACACCTTTTTCCCTTGAATTGAGTTTATAACCATTTCCAGAAAGACATACGGGTTTTTACTGATCTTTCCTACTGAGAGCACTTCGCTTGAAAGCGAGCTCTGCACACCTGATCTGATTCCATTCAACAGACGATTGCAAAACCATAGACACCCTCTGCCGAACATCCTGTAAAACCAATCTGTATCAAGACTAACCGTGGCTTCACCGCCTAACTTATCGATGTAAATCCAGAATGCGGCCAGAGTAAGCAGTAGTAATTGTATCATCCCCACAACATGACTTGCGGCATAAGGATGATAATGCACCGGATACGGCAAAATATCATAGAGTACTTTTGGGTAAACGCCGGTAAATATACACAAGAAAGCGGCAATTCCCATTGCCAGTAACATGTTGAATGGAGGCTCCTTTACATCCTCTATTTCGTCCTCATCGCCCTTCTTCAGTCCAAACCATACGCCCCACGGGAGTTTTAATCCAGTGTGCAGGAATGTACCGATGGATGCAAGATGAAGCATCAACTCAATCAAAGGCCTATTGAGAAGTCCCGCTGCCGCGCCGATCATTGTCTTGCTCACGAATCCGTTAAAAAGCGGAACCGCGGAAATGGAAAAAGCTCCGACCATGTACAGGACAAGCGTGATCGGCATCTTTTTGTATAAGTCTCTCCCCTGCAATTCCGTCATTTTCTCCCTGCCGGTCACATGTATCACTGCTCCCATACCCATAAAAAGCACGGCTTTGTAAAGAATATGACAAAAAGCATGGGCGCTGGATCCATTGATCGCCATTTCGCTCCCAAGCCCGACACCGCAGACCATATACCCGACCTGGCTGATAATATGATAAGCAAGGAGCCGTCGAATGTCGTTTTCGAGCACGGCGTAAATGACCCCGTAAAGGGACATTATCGCCCCTAACCAGACCAGAAGTTCAACACCTGGAAAAGACCTCAGCAAGACATATACAGCGCTTTTCGTAGTAAACGCCGTCATAAATACCGCGCCGGTAATAGTTGCTGCAGGATAAGCATCTGACAGCCATGCGTGAAGAGGAGGCACAGCCGCATTAAGTATGAATCCAAACAGAATAAATTTGGAAGCAACGGTTCCAAAGTCAAACAGCTCGAATGCAATCGACCCAGTGGTTACCACATGAATGATAATTCCTGCCAATAACATACATCCACCAAAAAGATGCACCAAGACATATCGGAATCCTGCATCGAGCGAAGCCTTTGTTTTTCGGTACCAGACCAGACATACCGAAGCAATAGCCATAATTTCCCAAAATACAAAGAGAGTGAACAGATCTCCGGCAAATACCACGCCGAGAGTACTTCCCACATAGAGCAATGCAGCCACATGCTGTCCGTATTCCTTTATATGGATGGCATAAACCATTCCTATAAAGGACATGATTACGAAAACATACGCAAAAACCATGCTGAGCCTGTCCACCCGGCCTAAAATAAGTTCATAATCCAAAAATTGACAGGTCCAATAGACACCGTGCGGCATGTTAAGAAGGTTCACAAATGCAATAACAGGAACCAACAGTGCTATCGCCTGTATTAATATTCTTTTCCTGAGCAGGAGGATTAATAACGCGCCTGCAAAATAAATTAATACCGGGGGTACTATATTAATCATAATAATCCTCTTTCTTCATGAGCCAGGCATGGCCTAACCATTTGGATACAAGCACAATCACAATACATCCGATAAACCCGTACACAACGTCAAAAACCGGTATCTTTTGCCACCAGAAATGAGGGTGCTTGTTCGGGAATACAAATCCCAGGATGCACACTACAGCGATACTTATGTAAAGAATACTCTTTAATTTTTTTACCATCCTATCCTGCTCCTAATATGTTTTGTACGGCCAGAGATGCTATGCTGAAAAAGCGAACAAATGCATCAGGCGCTATTCCAAAGACAATTGACAACAAAGCTGTAATGGTAATAGGTATCACCATTAACATTGGGGCCTCGTCAAAATGCGGGACAATACCAGCCGGCAGCTTTTTGAAAAAGGAATTGTAAATAATAGGGAAGAAAAAGGCCGCATCAAGCATGGCGCTGGTTAAAAACACAAACAGAAAGACAATCTGCTTTGCTTCAAGAGCGCCAAGGCATAAAAACCATTTGCTTATAAATCCGTTAATGGGCGGAAGACCCGAAAGCCCCAATGCTCCAATAGCAAAGGCGCCCATGGTCATTGGCATCTGTCTGCCCACTCCATCAAGTTGGCTAACATATTCCTTATGTGTTTTTACATATATAGCCCCTGCGCAAAAAAACAGGGTGATCTTCATAAAGGCATGATTTGCAAGATGAATGATCCCACCTGTCATGGAACTTTTGGTCAGAAGTATTGCTCCAAGAATAATTATCGCAAGGTTGTTAATGGTTGAAAAAGCAAGTCTCCTTTTCAGATGATCCTGGCCTAATGCCAGAAAACCGGCTCCCACCACTGTAATCGAAATAAAATATGCCAACAATATCCATAGCCCTAAATCATGAAGAAGATTTGGACCAAACACATACAGAATCACTCTTAAACAACCAAAAACGCCTGCTTTCACAACGGCCACCGCATGCAGAAGCGCGCTTACAGGGGTAGGAGCGACCATAGCGGTAGGAAGCCATTCATGCATCGGCATGATACCGGCCTTAACACCAAAACCAAGTATAAACATTATAAACAGAAGTATCAGGATACCGTTTGAACCACGGCCCTCTCCTATAAATCCGCCGGCTTTAAAATCAAGAGTGCCTGTCAGATAATAGGTCATTGCTATGGCAAACAGTAGAACGCAACCTGCAACAAGCGTATATACCAGATATTTTCTTCCTCCAATGATCGCCTCAGGCGTCTCCTTGTGAGCCACTAAAGGATAAGTGGCAATTGTAAGGATTTCATAAAAAATCAGCAGGGTAAGGAGATTGGCGGAAAACGCAATCCCAATTGCTGATGAAAGACACATGGCAAAAGCGAAAAAATATCTCGTCTGCGCATGTTCGTTAAGACTTCTGACATAACCTATGGAATAAAATGAGGTTGCAATCCAGAGAGAGGATGCAACTATCCCGAACATCATCCCAAAAGCGTCCACTCTGAACTGTAAGCAAATCCCGGGATAAAAAGTAAATAGGGTATATTCGATCACTTTCCCCTGCAAAATCAAAGGGATCATGGATGCGACTATCAAAAACTTTATCAATGCAGCTATGATGGTCCACGACTCCCTGATATTCCTGTTCTTCTCTCCGGTAGCAAGAATCAAAAAAGCAGCAATCATTGACACCAGGACAGCCCAAAGGGGCCTTGATGAACATACAACATCCATTTACATTCTCCCAAACAATTAAAAGCTCGCAGGAACTGCAAACTGAATTATAGATGAAATAATATTTCCGCTAAATATGCCGAGCAAAATAATCCCTGCTGCCATGATAACAATGGGAACAAGCATAGTAAGAGGGGCTTCGTCCCTTTGTACCATATGTGTTTCCCCGCCATCATTGGCATACGCCGGTTCCATAGGTTTAAAATAAGCGCATTCTATAACCCTGAAAAACAGAACCGCATTTATCAAACTGCTGCATAACAGCGCTGCCGCGAATGCCCACTGCCCAGCCTCGATAGTGCCCAGGATGAGATACCACTTGCTGAAAAAGCCGCATGCCGGCGGTATGCCAGCCATGGAAAGCGCTGTTATAGTAAAGGCACCCATAGTGAACGGCATTATTTTATTCAGATTATGCAACTTGTGTATATCACGCGTCCCAATTCTGTATGATATCGCGCCCACAACTAAAAACAGACACGCCATCATAAAAGCGTCGTTCAAGATATGAAGAATGGCTCCCGTAAGCCCTATTTTATTCGCCACACTCACACCCATTACAATATACCCTACTTCCGCAACCAGGATATAAACCAGCATTTTCTTAAGGTCTGTTTGTGCAAGCGCTTTGATCCCCCCAGCGAAAATAGCGATGAACGAGAGCCATCCTAATACGGTCATTACCGGCACCGTCTCCACGGAAAAACGGGGTTGAAATATTGTAAACATTATCCTGATCATCACATATGCGGCTACTTTGGTCATTAAGGGAGCAATAAGTGCGCTCACAGCGGAAGGAGCGGTAGAATAGGCATCCGGCATCCATATATGCAACGGGAAGACAGCCCCTTTAACCATTACACCGACAGTAAAAAAAGCAAAAGCAACAAGGATAATTTTAGAATGATACATATTGGGCAAAATGACGGCCAGGTCTGCCATGTTAAGCGATCCGGTTGCTATGTAGAGATATCCAACGCCTAACAGGTAAAAGCAAGCCCCGATAGTTCCCATAATAACATAATTAAAACTAGCTATCGGCGCCCCTTCTTCACCGATTGCTATTAGGGCATAGCAGGAAAGAGAGGAAATCTCCAAAAAAACAAAGAGATTGAACACATCTCCGGTAACAACAATCCCCAGGAGCCCGGCAACAAGAAGGAGAAAAAGCGTATAAAAAGGGGCGGTTTTCTCCGGCAGTTCGTCCTCCACAGACTTTTTTGAATAAACGGCAACCATCAGGCTGATAAAAGAAACAATGACCAGCACAAATGCATTGAGATAATCCAACGCATATTCTATACCCCATGGAGGAGCCCAGCCACCCAGACGATAGGAGAATTTGCCGGTCGTCATGATGGTATTTATTATACCTAAAGAGGAGATGAAGGTTACAACAAGGACAGCGACAACCCACGGATAGCAAAGCTGTTTTTTCCACCATCCAATAACCGGGATAAAGAAAGCGGCAATCAAAGGAACCACTATAATCAAAGCAGGAAATTGTTCTGCCATATTTAGACTCCTGTATCCTTTCTGATCTTCAGAATTTCATTTTCTTCCAAGGTGTTATATCTTCTGTAGATTAAAATAATTATCGCAAGGGCGACACCGGTTGTAGCAATTGAAACTACAATCGCCGTAAGCATCAGCACGTGTGGCAATGGATTCAAATAACCGGCGACATCAATTGCTTGATGGCCGTGTTCCTGGGCATGCCCCATTAATATGGGAACTGTTGCTCCGCCTGTTTTCACACCTGTGGAAATATAAAAAAGAATTATTGCTGATTGGAATATATTCATTCCAATAAGTTTTTTGACGAGATTTTTTTTGCCCATCATTGCATACAGCCCGATCATCATCAGAACCGCGTATATCCAGAAATTGTATTTGCCAATTACGTAGTCGAGCATTTTAATCTCCTCCTCCCTTGCGCTTCTTTCGCAACATCAGCACGCATGCAATGCCGGCCGTAAAAATCACAGTGGTCTCACCAAGCGTGTCATACCCTCTGTAATCCGCAAGTACGGCCGTCACCATATTGGGTGTTGCTGTTTTCTCTATGGCCTCCTGGATATACAGCGGTGAAACGTGCGAACTGGCTGGAGAATTGGGATCACCCCATTTGGGCATTTCTTCGATACCGTATATAAGCAGTGCGCCTGTCATAATGGCTGCGATTAAAGCAATAACTTTCAATCTTTTGACCTCCTTTTTGTTTTACTAACCGCTGCGATAAACAATACTGTCCCAACTCCTGCGCCTACAGAGGCCTCGGTAAAGGCAACATCCACCGCCCCCATTTCCGTCCAGAGAAGACACATAAAAAAGCTGTAAGCGCCAAGTATAATAACAGCAGCTAAAAGATCCTTAATGGTAATAGCAGCGATCGCGCAAATAATGACAAAGATACAAAGAATAAGATCAAGTTGCCAGATCATTTGTTTTCCTCCCTGGTCCATGGTTTAACACCACACCGAAAAGCAGCCCTGGAAATAGCATGGGTCGCCGTAGGATTAGCTAAAAAGACAAAAACAGCAATAACGACCAACTTAATACTGTCTAAAATAGCTCCATGATGAAAAGCATGATATAATGCAAGACCGACAAGACATATAAGCACTGCAAGAGTGTCTCCTTTTCCGGTGGCATGCATCCTGGAATAAAAGTCTGGAAAACGTATCAGGCCGATGGTGCCGGTAGTAAAAAAGAAACATCCTATCAAAATCAAAACAATGGATATTGTTTTAACAACTTCCATCAAATTTCACCTCTTCCTTCAAAATACTTTGCTGCCGCCAGGGTCCCGATAAAATTTAAAATAGCATATACCATGCTGATATCGATGAACATTTCTATCCTGTTGTAAATAAAACCCATGAGCACCAGAACTATTAATGTTTTTGTCCCGATTGCTCCAACACTCACGATTCTGTCAATAATAGTCGGTCCGAATACCACCCGATACAAACAGACTAAAACAAGCAGGCAAAGAAAAATGCTAACACCTAAATAAAAATTTTCCATATCACCGCTCCTGAACTTAGTTTGCTTCGCTTACAATCCGAGCCAAGCTTGTCAGTCAACTTATTGTTTTGATGTTAAGTTATACTTTTTCAGCTTTGTATATAGTGTGCTGCGGCTCACATTGAGCTGTTTTGCGACCTGTAATTTGTTCCAGTTACATTCCTGTAAAATCTTCATCAGGAACCGTTTTTCATTTTCTTCAAAAGAGGTTATCGCATCTCGCCGCTCGGTTAAAACCTCATTTAAGATACGAGGTGGTAAAAACTCGCGTTCAATTACATCCCCTTTTGTCAAGAGAAAAGCATGTTGAATGTTGTTTTCCAATTCCTTGACATTGCCGGGCCAGGAATAGTCCATTAACACCTGCATGGTATCAGGAGTCACTCCCTTAACATTTTTCTTTATTTCAATGTTCAGTTGTTTTATAAAGTATTGTATCAAAAGAGGTATATCTTCTTTTCTTTGCCTTAAAGAAGGCACATGAATATTGATTACATTCAGCATATAAGAAAACTCTTCGTTAAAAGTGCCCCTTTCGACCTCCCTTCCAAGATCTGTATTAACGGTAGCAATTATCCTGACATTGGTCATTATCGACTTATTTCCGCCTAGTCTTTTAATTTCCCGGTTTTGCATAAACTTTAGGAGCTTTATCTGAGTCATCGGGGAGATTTTGTCGATTTCAGATAGAATCACTGTTCCACCATCAGCCAATTCCAAACAGCCTTTTTTCTGATATACTGCCCCTTCAAATGATGCGATTTCATGGCCAAAAAGCCCGCTCTCTACTATAAACTGCGGATAAGCCGAACAGTTATACACCTCAAAAGGTTTATCTTTCCTGTCGCTGTTCAAATGGATAGATCTTGCCACCAACACTTTTTCTGTCCCTTCTTCTCCCCGGATCAGAACCGTAGTATCTGTGGGAGCCAGGTTCAATATCATCTTGTAAACCTGCTGCATTTTTACGGACAGTTTGTTAATATCCTGAATTCTCAAGTTTCTTTCCTTGACATGTGATTTTTTTAACATGCCTATCAACGCTATACTACATGACTGTCATTTATTTTTTTGGAAGCCCTCCTGTAGCTATATCTAAAAAGATAGATACCATAACAGCCATAACAGCGATTCCCACACCAACTTCAACGCCCAGAATACCGAGCGATCTTGCCTGCGCAATCCCTACATGCAGAATCTGATCAAGTTCTTTATAATCCAGATAATTTCCGCCAAGTATTACACATAAAAGCCCGATTCCAGCATATATAAAGACTCCGAGACTGCACAAAATTGTATTTAATCTCTCAGTCATCCTCCGTAACGCGTTATCCAGCCCGTATGTAATAACCAGTAGAATAAGGCTTGCGCCTAAAATCACACCTCCCTGGAAACCTCCTCCAGGGCTGTAATGCCCATGCGCGATGACATATAGGGCATATATCTGAATAAACGGTATTAATAACCGGGAAAGTGTCTTAACAATAACATCATCCGATTGTCTGGTCATGTCTACTGTACTTTTGATTATCATATAGTCCGGCCTCAATTCTCTAAATTATAATAATATGAAAAGTTATCTTTAATCATAACTCGTCTACTTTAATTCTACAAAGATAGGCGCCATATCAAGAATATCCTGAACATATACATGGTCTGCTTCCATAAAGATGTGCGCGACCCTGTCCTCCATCTCGCCGGTCATAAGATCTTCCGCAACCTTCTTGCTAACAGCGTGCACATAAAATACGCCGTCTTTCACATCTACTGTAATAGTTCCCGGGGTAAGTGTTATCGAATTAGCAAGAGTAACCATCGAGATGTCACTTTCCAGTTTTGACTTAAACTCAATTATCTTCGGGTCAATGAGCTTTTTAGGCCACAGAGCCAGCCTTGCGACATGCAGATTGGACATGATAATCTGATACATTAGCCATGGGACATAAACAATAAACCTCTTAACTATAACACGCATATCTCCAGCCCTTGGATTGGCAAAAAGGAGATTATGCGATATGTGTGACACCAAGCCGCAACACAGAACTCCTATGCTGATATGAAATAAATCATAGTGCCCTGATAAGAGCAGCCAGAAACCCATCAAAAGGATGAAGGTCGATATAAATTTAATGACGTCGGCTTTTGTTTGTTTGGCTCCTTTAAATATTGCCTCTACTCTCTTCCGTTGCAGGATTTGAGCCTCTGAAGTCAGTCTGGCCGCCGTATCCAAAACCTGCCTGGCTCTATTCCTTGACTCCTCTAATATTCTAAAAGACTCATCAGCAGCCTGCACCAATATGGTTACTTCCATACACGACTCCTTTTATCCTGCAAAAAATAAACCCATCTCCCTGCTAATAACCAACCATAGACTAACTGAAACAAAGTTGTGAAATTATTAACGCTGGTGTGGATGATCTTTCTGCAACACGAAACGACGGCTTTCCCCTAAAAATGTCCTTGAACTTTTGCACCCTCGTTGCATCCATAATTATCACTGTAGAATCATAATCTTGTGCGGCAAGCAAAATCTCATCAGCGATATCTCCAGCATAGAGATGATATTCTGCTTCAATTCCAATATCCGTACACCTCTTGCGGGTTTCTATCATTTTTTCCTTGAGCTGCCGCAAATCACGCACAGTTAACTTTTCATATATTACAGTAACAATATCCAGTTCGCTAATTAACTCTTTAAGGCTGATAACATACTGCAAGGCATTCTCAGATGCATCAGGCCAATCAGAAACCAACAAAACACGCTCAAACATTCCTTTTGAACTAAAATTCAATCCTTTTTCGTCCTTATCGACAATAAGAAGAGGAATATTAGTGGACTTAATAATATCATTTAAGGTTGAACCGCCAAATATTCTCCGATTTTCTTTTTTATTAAAATGAAGTACAACAAGCGATATGCTGTTTTCATGGATTATTTTTAAAACACTTGTGGAGAGGTTGCAGGGATCAATTATAATGCTTACATGTATTCCTAAATCACTCAATCTCTTTTTCCATACCTCAAACAGGTCAAGGGTTGCGTTGTTTGAAAGGAGAACAATCTCTTGCAAACCAAGACTCTTGAGACCCGACAATCCATCCAGCACACGAAAGGTGGGCTCGCTTAAATTTGTAGCATAAACAATTTTTTTTACGTCCATAACTTCCCTATGTCATAGTTATACGAGGTCAATTCATAAATACATATAATGCT
>JASEIZ010000055.1 GCA_030017395.1 Desulfobacterales bacterium
GATGGAGTATCATTAATATTTCTAAGCCGCCTGTGCGGCGGTCAACGGCACAAGAATGTCAGCAAAAAAGAATCCAGTTTTCTAAGCCGCCTGTGCGGCGGTCAACACTTTGATCTTGATTTTATTCTAAACACTAATGTTTCTAAGCCGCCTGTGCGGCGGTCAACAAATAGTAAGAGTGGCAAAGGCGGCTATTTTATGTTTCTAAGCCGCCTGTGCGGCGGTCAACGAAAATGTGCCGACCCCAGATATTTGCCCAATTTTCTAAGCCGCCTGTGCGGCGGTCAACTGTAAAATCGGAACAAAAAAACAAGCTGCAACATGCACTTAAAAGAAATTGTTCGAAAAAACCAAATATTTTAGCCTGGTTGCAACTTATTGATAATAAAGCAGTTTTTTGAAGAGCATTTTTTTTGGTTAAAACAGCGGCACTGTGGTTGTATTGCTCAATCCATAACAAGAGTACAAGCCTGTTTGCGGCTGCTCCATTGCCTGTTTTTCAATAAACAAACGGAAGCGCTGTCCGCTTGTTTGACTGGACATATTGATATAAGGCAGTTTGATGGGTTGCTCTTCAAAGTCTTCAAAGTGCGCCAAGGCCTGTTGCAAAGTTTCTCCTTTACGTTTGGCTCTGCGCCTTGCCAGCTTTTCCTTATTGCCTTTAAGTTTAATATGCTTGAAACAAGCGTGCCCCGCTAATTTTTCAGGCACAGGTTTGATTTGTCCTATATACACATAATCGCTGAGCCGGTTCAGCCATCTTTCACAATGCAGTTGTTCCAGCGATTTCTCGTCTTCGGCAAATAGTTGTAGTTTTGTACCGAGAGAATGTTTGTCGGCATTATACTCAGAAAAACCCACACCAATAGTAGATGCGTTATCTGCATTTTTGTTTTCCACCAACGCTATGTGTATCTGCTGATATAATTTCTGCCAGAGAAAATACACGCCTATATCTGCATTGGGCAATAAGGATATTTCTTGATAGTAGCTCATTTTTCCTCCTTATTTGTCGCTTTCACCGAATACACCACCACGCACTAGAACAGCCATGACATAGTGTTCATCTTCTTTTTTCGTAAGCGAACCACCACGGGCGAAATTGTCGAAAAGGGTATAAAAGTCGGCTTTTTGGATAGGTGTCCGGTAAGCTTTCCCCATATTGGTCACAGCTCCATAGGGCTCAATTGCAATTGGGCCAATTTGTGCCTCATCAAATTCTGGATACCATGTATCTATAGTACGGAGCGCATTACCGATTTTTTGTGAATGCATCCCCGCAATCCCGTCAATGGCATACAAAATTTTACTTTTCTTTCCCTTGCCCTTGTCAAGGACGAGCTCTTCGCTTGGATAGACGTCCTGGGCCTTGCCAACCTTTGCAAAAGCTTCTATTTCCAATAATAGGAAGGTTTTCCGGCCTGAAAGCACTTCAGCAATTTTTCCTGCAAGGCTGATGATCTGTGAGTCATCACTATTAAAATCCCTTATGCCCATTGTTGTAGCATCGAAAAGCCATGCAGCTTCGGTATCCTTGTTCAACGCCTTGACTTTCACCTCAATGTTTTCAGCACCAAGCCTGTTGCGCCATAAAAAACGCGCATTCGCAATGTTTGTGGCGTAGCGTCTTGCAAGTTCTGTAAAGCCTTCTTCTTTATTGTATTTTTTTGCTGCTGTCGCGTAGGTTTTGTTGAATTCGGAATTGTTGCAGGCAGATGGGGTTTCAACTCCGCTTAAAACTTTCAGGGTGAAGTGGAGCTTCAAGGTGTCTTGGTCAGTTCCCAACGCACAACTGTCAACCGTTTGCAGGTTTGGATTTTCAATTTTGGCATCCAGCTTTGCAGGATCATCCCGATCTTTTTTTGTAAGACGGTTAGAAATGGTTCCGCGAACCGACTTTTCTATTAATTTTAAGGGAACTGCTTTTTCATTACGCCCTTCCCAGGTTGTTCCATACATGTAGCCATCGGAAGGAACAAGTTTTTTCTCAAAAGCCAGAACGGACACGATATTGCCTTTTTTAGCCATGGTTTTTCTCCTTGTAATAATATTTAATTATTTGATTTTGCGATTGTTTTGTTGACAGATATAAAGGTTGTTTTCCAGGTCGGTGTGGTAATTCCAGAGCATGTGGTCCAAATTCTTTATGCGATATGGCATTACAAACTCACCGAGGGTTACAATGGTTTCGGCAAAGCGGTGAGGCGTATTAGAATCCCGCTGGTTCTGAGCCTGACGCAAATCGGTGATACCATGAAAGCCGGTTGCAATCGGAACTATCCACCCGGACGTTTTACGTCTGCTGGTCCAGTTGACATTTCCATCCGAATCCTTTTCGCTCCGGTGCATTACCTTGAGGTAATCAAGCATCGCGTCAATCGCGTCAAGGCCATCTTCCATTGACTTTTCCATGAGTTCACGGCGTTCGGTTATAACATAACCGGGCATAAGTTTACGGGTAAGCCTGCTGAATGCTTTATTGTCGATTATTTTTATAAATTCCGGAATATTGAAACTTAAAATATCCCCACCGGCCAGTTTTATTTTGGCATAAAGCACGGTTGTTATTTCCTCCAGGGCCTCATCTTCATCATCTTTTTCAATTCCTTCGTATTCGATAACGAGGGAGACATCCAGATGACAACGACCCTCTTCGATGAAAGCAGGCCTTGCACCCTTTTTATCAAGCGGGTTTCCTGTTCCTACTATTGAGTAAACATAATCCCCCAGCCCTTTGTAAGTCTGTAAATCAATTTCATGGCAGACAACCGCTACACTTTTAAAACTCGCGTCTTTAAAATTTCCATGATTGAGCATTCGCTGCAATGCGTGAGCACAACCGAGAAATGCGGTCATTGCAGGGAAACCTATTGTATATGGACTGGACAGGGCATTGGCATTGTGCACATTAATGTGTGGGATTAGCAGAACCTTTCTCATCTCAACGCCTCCTTGTTTTCTTCAATCAAACCTTTAATGTGGAGCAGTTCATCATCCCCAAGTGAAACAGCTTGTTTGCCAAGGGATTTTTTATAGGCAAAAACAATCCATCGTGAAAACTCATCAACTATCTTGTTTAGCCATTCATCCGAGCTTTCACGTTCCTCGACCTTGAAATTGTCGAGCCATATCTTTTGATGTGCGGGGAGATTCGAGTAGTGATCCGAACGGGACCAGCCGGACTCATGTTGCCGAATCGACCACATCACATCAATGACCTGATCAATTATGAACTTGATAATATTATTCCTGCCCTCACGGATATTTATATTGTTGTAACCAACAACCAAAAGCTTGTGCAGGGCGTCAAAGCTTTCTTTGAAATTACCTGCCCACAGGCTGTTTTCAAAAAAATTAAACCTTGGCAGGCGGATTTTGCGTTTTTGCAATGCAGGCGGCATGCAGAGCAAAAGATATGTCTTTCCGCCATTCTGGTTGTTGAGAACGCTTATATTCTGTGGTTTGGTGCCACCGTAACCGATCACTGAAAGGTTAAAAAGGTCATCAAAACCGGCATCACAATGCTCCCCTTTTCGCTTCAGTTCTCTTGCCTCCCTGGTCTGGTCGGAAAAACGCATATCATTTACACAGTTTTTCAACTCGAACATCAAACCCGATGGGGTTAAAATTGACAAAAGATGGTAATCGTTATCGCACGGAAAATAAACCTGCTTGACTTTTTCGCTTGTAACCGCAGTTTCATCACTCTCCTTGATGGCAAGAAATCCTTCCCTGATCTCTTCAAAAGATGCGGTTCCTACGGCAAGCTGTTTTTTTGCTGTTTCAGTTTCTTCTTCAATGTGATCGATCAGTTTTTTACCGTCATCCAGTTTAAGTGACAAAAACTTATGGACATCCAATGCAGCCGCATTGCCAAAAACGTCCAAAGAACTTACGTTATTCCCCGTTCTCAGAAAACCATCAGCTTTTTGGGGAAACTGCGCAATAATAGAACTAATCTTGGCACTTGGATGGGTAAATTTGCCTGGATGGGTTACCATCGAAAGCTGGCCGGCCCTTTTGGCAGCATCAGGCAGCCAGTTGTCCAGAGCAAACTTTTCTTCGCATTCCCACTCAAGAGCCGCTTTCTTTTCATCTGACATGGAAGCTTTGATTTTGCTTTTACGCCAGTTGTTTTTCCTCTCGTCAAAGAACTCCTCAATTGATTTGTCCAAATTAACTCCTCCTTTCCATTTATTTTTTTGTCTCTTTTTTTAAACCAAACCGGTCTGAATAAATATAATTTGCGCCTACATTTTGATAATTGGGAAAATTGATTTCACCATATTTAAGCGATGCTGTTTTCATAGAAATATCTCCCTTGATCTCAACGATAGTTTCCAACAGGTTCACATAGTCCCTTTGTAACCAAAGGCGGTTGGTGTTTTTACCATCTAAATTGTCATGTTCGATTCCATAAAGGGTTTCCACTTTGTTTGGTTTTCCCTTATCATCCTTTTCCACAAAGGTAAGCTTACCATCATCATAAAGCAGGTACAGCTTGATCGTCGGTTCACCCTTTCTGAATCGGTTTAATTGCTGGGGAATGGCCGTCAGCCACCAGTATTGGGTTAACCAGCCCTGCATGGACTCCGGCCCCACATTGTCATAGGAGGTTAACAGGCTGGCGATGACATGATGTTCCAAATCGGCAAGGTTTTCATAAACGCAAAGTGGTTCGTTGCGTTTTATGCGAGGTATTGCGTCAATGCATCGGGCGATTGATTTTTTATCCACGAGTTTTTTTAGATCGTGTGTGGTTAAACTAAATCCGTCATTGTCTTCATAGCCGGGCCGGCAGTATGCAGGCTTATCACTTCCAAATTTCAAGGCTCTTAGATTATATTGCATCACCGCAATGTTTGCCCATTCGAGGGATTTAAGACGATGGCGCAGTATCCTTCCCGCAAGTTGTATGAGCGACCGGAATGATGAGGGTTCGATAACTGCCCAGTCAAAATCATGGTCACGGCCGACCTCCTCAACGGGAGTTGCAACAAGGACAAAAATTATGTGATTGGCGCTACTGATACCAATATGCTGCCTTATAACCTGATTTTTAAATGCGGCAGGTTCTTCTCCATCTTTTTCCTTACGTCTTAAAACCTCGTCGAGGTGCTTTTCCTGCTCGTTTCGCAGCAATAAAACCTGCCTGCTGTGGTATGCCATGATTTTTGGTCCAAAATTTTCCGGCCATTTGGCCTGCATGAGGTATTCGGCAAGTTCGATGCATGGCTCGATGTTTGCCATCCTTACAACCCCAAAAGAAATTAGCCTGTCTGATCTTGTATCTTTCGTGTTGTGTCTCAGGTGTTTTTCAACTATTGCCAGTTTTATCTTTTCAAAGTAACCATGTTTTATTGAATCATGGTCATTTAGAAATTCGGGACATAACTCAACGCAGTCTACTATTTCAGCCTTGCGCCTTACAGGTTGGCCTTTTAGTTTTTTAATCCGTTTATCGATAAAGTCGTTGTGAAGTTTCCTGTAGGCGATTCTCGACTTGTCCGAATCATGTTCTGTTATGGTTTCAATTCGAGTATTAAATTCATCAATCCAGGCACAACCAATACCTGCGCCAGCATCACGTGTTTTACTGAAAAGAGTCCAGCCTTCCCTGTATGCGTTAAAGTAGCCTTCGGCAAGATCAGGGGGAATGGTTGCGGATGAGATCATAACCTTGCGTCCAAGCATGCCGGCAAAATGGATTAACCGGCCGATTGCAATGAGGTCTGTACCGTCAAAATCGTCCACCTCATCGATGACAAGATCGGAAGACATAAGTCTCATGGCTGGAAGAATGAAACGGCCGCCGCGTTTTGTCTCGGTTGCGCCCATGATATGATCGATGGTACAGGCCAGAACCGGAGCGTAGAGGAATTTTCTGTCCCGATCTTCTTTTAAAATGGTGGAAAATCCTTTTTCAGGGATGTTGCATTCATAGTCGATCTCTTCGTCCAGAAAGGATTCAAGGGATTCTGAACCGGAAAGTTCATTTGATTCATCCTCTTTTTCCTGTACTGATATTCTGTTTTGAAGATGCAGATCCATAACTGCCCTTGAACCGATCAGAACAGCAAGTTCGGTTTCGTCAAGGCCGATTCGATTTCTGTATTCATCACCCGTTTGCAGTGTAAGGGTTCTTAACCCCAAGGCAAGAATATACCGAAGGCTTTCACCATCGTTTGAAAGTACTCTCATAACCTTTGCGTTGGCAAAGGTTTTTCCACAACCCGTGCTGGCCATATTAACGGCAAAAAACCCGAACTGGCCGCCCTTGCAAAATTCCGGCAACTGTTTCTTCCATGACTTGATTTTTTCAACTGCTCTGTCCTGCCATTTAAAGCCGGACTCACTTTTCCTTTTTAATGAACGAACGTCATGTGCAAAAGGAGGTTCCTTTTCAAAAGCAGGTAAAATGTGGGCAGTTTTCAGTGCATTTGCTGCAACCTCCACAAGATGTTCATCGAGCTTCTGTTTCAACTTTTTTTGGCGGTCGGTGTTGGCAAAAAGGTTTGTCTCGTTATGCCATTTTGGGTCGGCTTGCTGAGAAGAGTAAAAGTGATCTCCGAGCATCAGGCACATTCGGGCATGGAACAAAACAATTCTTATGCTGCCGTCATTCATCGCTTGTTGCATCAAACGCAAACAATCCTTTGCCTTTCCTGCCCATCTTTTAATTTGTTTAAGCCACTGTGATGATTGATTTGGGAAACCCTGTGGAAACTCAAAACACTGACGCAGGTTTAGTTTGTACTCTTCTTCATTGAAACTGTTTTCATAACCCCATTGCGGGGTAATGCGCTTTAGTATTTGTTGAATGGTTATTGCTGCTTCACCATGCCAGCTATCGCTATCATATTTTAAAGGCATCCGGTGGTGGGAAATAACCAACCACACTATTGCGCCCGCAAGGTCGGGTAGATCGGCAAATATATTTTTGATATTATCCTCTTCTGCCTCTTTCAGCCGCTTATCAAGAGCTTTTTGAAGTTCGGCTTCATTAATTTCACTTTTTTCAAGACAGGTCAACCAACCAGCATCACCATCTTCTCCAAGTTCTTTTGCTAAAGCACAAATAATCAGACACGAGACCCATTCATGGCGAAGTGGATCGCCGACTATTTTTTTTGAATCTTTTTTAAGTTTATTCTGAAACCACAGAGTTGCCTTACCCCAGTCATGAAAAAGAGCGGATAGGGCTACAAGAGTCTTTATTAGTGGAAGATAGTGCCAGTCGTTTTCCCATTGGGAATTTAGAATATTTTTTTGGGTAGTATTGACCGGAACAATGCCTTGGCTGTTGAATTTTTGCCTATTCCCAACTATCCAGACCAGCTCGATCCGGCTCCGGCTGCGTATCCAGTGGCAGGAAACTGCCGTATTCTTCGAGGCTGTTTTACGAAGCAGTTTTTTTACCGCATTTAACCCTTCATTTGTGATAACCGTCTGCCATGTTTTGTCGCCTATGCGATTGGCAAAGGCATCGAGAACTCGACGGGTTTTGTTCAGGGCATTTTTTTCGCATTGGGAAACAAAAGTAACAATCATCTGAAACCACAACCTATGTTTCTGTTTTTACATTTTATTCAAAGCCACTTTTTTTACTTCATCAAACATGAAGTCTAAAGCATTGTGTCTGGTAAATGTCTGAAGACACTGTTGACGGAACTCCTGTTCCGATGCCTGTTCTTTTGCACAGATAAATGCCCAAGGCAAAACGAGTGCATCCTTTACAAGGTCAGCCACGTCAAAGACCAGCGCACCTCTGCGTGTTTTGCCGTGCATTACTGCAAAACCGTATGGAATACCAAGCACCCAAAGAGTTGTAGCGGCAAGGCCATACGCAAGGTAGTTGCCGTGATTCAGAAAAGAGTTTGCAGTGTCTTCTGCATCACGAGCACGCACGAACTCCTTATTTTGGGTTCGGTTAGCGGCAATTTTGTACAATTTTTTTGTGAGTTGTGCTTCAATCTGAAAAAGATCACCAACTCCATGAGCATTTTCAATTTTGCCTGAAAAACTTTTCAGAGCGTTGGAAATATCCATATCGTCCGCATAAAACCCCTGACTCTGTAGATCACTGTCCTTCGACCAGACACTTATTAGATAACTAATTCTTAACTTCTGAAACTGTTTTGCAACATGAAGCCGTTTTTCTTCGTCAAACCAGAATGACATCCAACCCTGAACATACTCAGTCGGCCGATACTCACTCTGGGGAGAAAGCCATTCCACTTCGCTTGCCGCAATTAGCGGAGTGCCGCCGGTGCCGCTGAACCCGATTAGAACCCCAGCGGAAGCCAGCATGCGAACCGCCGCTTGGGTTATGGAAGTGCCCATTGTAAGCAGAACAACTGTGGTATTTGCTATAGGAATGTTCCAGTATTGATTTTCAGTTTCTGCCACGGTAAGAAAAACTACCCGACCGCCCTTGACCATCACGCGGCACTTTTCAAGGCAATAGATGTTGGCTCGTTTGGAGTGTAAAATTGCTTTCAAATCAGTCAATTGTTCCATACATCTCTCCCTTACAAGCAAAAACTTGAGAGTACATGGGGCCCATGAGATTATGCGTTTCTATCTTTCCGATTTTTTTTTGCTTATATCTTTTCCATCTCAAGCCAGATCATTGCTGCAAGTTTCGCCCAAAACATGGGGGTAACCCTCCTTTCTCAGAAGCTCAATTATCGCAAGTTCCAATTTCGCTTCTGTAAATTTCACTTTCCTTCCCCCTTACCGGACGTAATGACCTGTAATTCCTTGATGTCCATCTCCAGTTCCTGCAAGCTTGCCTCCCTGCTCAAGGCTTTTTGTTCCGCCCGATATTTCTCATACTCCTGAGTTGATTTTTCCAGGGCCCGGGTGTGGCTGATCTTTCCGGCGTGGCTCAGCAGTTCCCGGCCGTTGAGTTGGATAATGGTGTCCAGCCGTTCAACCCAATCATTCATGTACATGGGGGTGTGCTGCCGGGCCATGGTCTCAGCAAAGGCCAGGTATTGCTCCACCAATAGACCAAGAAGCTTTATCTCATCTTCACTCAGATAATTTTTGGCAATGGCGACATCTTTTTTACGGATGTCCACCTCGTTTGTTTTGTCGAACGACTGCATGCCCATGCGTGGCAAAGAACCATCTGCCCTGCGGTAGACCAATTCCGCAGCGGTTTGCGCACTGATAGCCCACAGCAGTTTGTTCTGTATCTTTCTAAAGAAGGCGACGGTTTTCTCGTCCCGAGGGTCATAATCAATGGAGGTGGTGTAGATATCCTTGATCTTTTGATAAAAAAAACGCTCAGAGATGCGGATCTGGCGAATGCGTTCCTGCAGCTCGTTAAAATAATTCATGGAGCGGCCGCTCTTGAAACGCTCATCATTGAGGGCAAACCCCTTGACGATATACTCCTTCAAGCGCTGGGTGGCCCAGATACGGAATTGGGTCGCAATCTGAGATTTTATGCGGTAGCCGACGGAGATGATCGCATCAAGATTGTAAAATTTCTGTTTGCGTTCAACTTTATGGCCCCCTTCAGGCTGAACTTGTAAGAATTCCTTACAAGTTGCCTCTTGGTTCAATTCACCTTCCAAGTAGATGTTTTTCAGGTGCATGGTGATATTCTGCGGTTTCACCTGAAAGAGCTGCGCCATCAGTTTTTGCGTTAACCAGACGGTTTCCTGATCCAGCATGACATCTATCTTTATCCGGCCGTCAGTGTTCTGATAGATCAGGATTTCGGACTTTTTGGGTTCTCTAACCAAGTTCATAGGGCCAGTTCCTCCACCATCTTTTCGGCATCCGGTAGGCTAAGGGACATCCTCAGTTTATAAGTTTATATCGTTAAGAATAAAACAGCTAAAGTAAAAAGCCCCATCCTTCATATGACTGAAGAAATGGGGCTTTTTTTGTAATGTAACACTATGATTAGTCACCTGATCCTCCTGTTTGAGGTTCAAAAAACCGACTGAAATTAATCTAAAAAAGTGTATATTAAACGATCATACAAGTCAATTTGTTATCTTTTTTCTGAACTGAACAGTGAGCGCATTCCCCGCTGCTTGCCGCGGGGTTAGCGAGCGAATACAAAAACAGCAAATTTCCTTACAGTCGAAGATTCCCCGCTGCTTGCGGCGGGGAGCTTTAATTGCCGTTACATCACATTTTCCCCATCTCAAGCCCGCCTTCAGTCTGAACTGAAAGGGGGATGGCAATTTGCCCCCACCCTCACCCTTCCTAAGCTCCATTTTTTCATTTTAATCTGAAATTGCCATTAATATCTTCAGTTTCAAACCTTCGCGAGCCATATCATCTTCAATGACGGCGCAAATAATCTCTTTTAGCAGGTCTTTATCAATTTTTCCTGCCGCGACATGATAGCTGATATTTTCCATATCTCTGAAAGCAGGCAAGAATAAAGTCTTCGTCACGCTGATTGATATATTTGGTGCTGCCGCC
>JASEIZ010000056.1 GCA_030017395.1 Desulfobacterales bacterium
ACGGAAAAGAGAACTTTTCGACTTTTTACGAGTTCATCATATATGATAATAAACAAAAAAATATCAGTGATGATCAGCGTAAATCTGTGGCTGAATAATCACCTCTTCTTTAACCCTGAACCCTGAACTCTTATAAGTTGTTTTATTATGGACAGAAAACCCCATATATTAAATGTTGTTTCGGCTGTTATTTTGTGCATGTTTATTTGGGTTATGCCTGAAAAACCATATAGTTCTGATCAATCGGTTGTCCACCTTTATTTTGCAGACAGGGAAAACAGGTTCTTAATAGCGGAAAACAGGGTTGTTTTGCATTCTGATGAACCGGCAGAGTTAGGCAGAACAATAATCAAAGAACTCATAACTGGACCGCGGGAACGGGAAGGGTTTATGCAAACAATCCCCGCGGGGACCAACCTGAGGGCATTTTATGTTACACAAGACGGGACAGCTTACGTGGATCTGACCGAAGAAATTACAGAGAAGCATCCTGGCGGGGTTAAATCGGAACTTTTAACAATATATTCGATAGTGAATTCGTTAATATTAAATATATCTGAAATTAATACCGTAAAAATACTTGTAGGAGGAGACGAATCAATGACTTTGGCCGGTCATATTGATTTGCGCTTACCATTTAAGGCCGACTTGCTTTTAATAAGATAAAAAGTAACATTTATTTTTACCACGGAGCACACAGAGAGCACAGAGAAATAGAAGAATAAAAAAACAAATTAATTTACTCTGTGGTCTCCGTGATCTTGGTGGTAAATTTCTATAACAGCACATGGTTTGTTGCATAATGCTAAAACGTTCTAAAAAAAACATAATTCAGAGCATACGAAATATCGGTATAATAGCGCATATTGACGCAGGTAAAACAACTGTTACTGAGCGTATGCTTTATTATACAGGCAGGTCCCATAAGATAGGCGAGGTTCATGATGGTGAGGCTGTAATGGACTGGATGCCGGACGAGCAGGAGCGGGGCATTACAATAACATCTGCCGTTACAACATGCGCCTGGAAGGGTTGTGATGTTCAAATCATAGATACTCCAGGGCATGTTGATTTTACAATAGAAGTGGAGCGTTCGTTGAGGGTACTTGACGGCGCTGTCGGCGTTTTTTGTGCTGTCGGAGGTGTCGAACCCCAGTCGGAAACCGTATGGCGTCAGGCAGACAAATACCTTGTTCCAAAGATCGCCTTTATTAATAAACTTGACAGAGTCGGCGCCGATTTTTTTGGTACGGTTGAAATGATGAAAGAAAAACTGGGCGCCAATCCTCTTATATTGCAACTGCCGGTCGGCCTGGAGGAGAATTTTACCGGTGTCATAGACTTGATCAATATAAAACAGATGGTCTGGGATGATGAGACACTGGGAGCAACCTTCTCAACAGAAGAGATATCCGGCGACCTTCTTGACACAGCCATAAAATATCGTGAAAAACTTGTTGAAGCAGTAGCCGAAGTAGATGATGAAATTATGGAGGCATATTTATCTGAATTTCCTGTTGACGCTGAAAAGCTCCTTGATGCCGTAAGAAGGGCAACTATTGACCTGAAGCTGGTTCCGGTCTTATGTGGCAGCGCCCTGAAAAATAAAGGGATTCAGCCCTTACTTGACGCTATTGTACGGTTTCTTCCAAGTCCGGCGGATATTCCTCCGACCAAAGGACTGCACCATGAAACAGGGGAAGCTATTGAATGCTTGCCGACAGACAATGCGCCGCTTGCCGCCTTAATATTCAAGGTATCCATGATGGAAGGAAGGAAACTTTCCTTTGTAAGAATTTACAGCGGAAAAATAAATTCCAAAGAAGAGGTGTACAACCCTTTTCGCAAAATCAATGAAAAGATTACCCGTATATTAAAGATGCATGCAAACAAGAGAGAAAGAATCGATGTTGCCGGACCAGGGAGCATTGTCGGAATTATTGGATTAAAGCAATCTTCCACCGGCGAAACCTTGTGTTCTATTAACCATCCGGTTTTGTTAGAACAAATAGAGTTTTACAAACCTGTTATTTCCGTCGCAGTGGAGCCGAAGACCCGTGCTGATCAGGAAAAATTCGACGAGGTTCTTGAAAAATTTATTGCCGAAGACCCAACATTGAAGATTAAAAAAGACGAAGATACCGGCCAGATAATTTTATCCGGTATGGGCGAGCTTCACCTTGATGTTATAATAAGCCGTATGCGGCGTGAATTCAAAACAAGTGTAAATGTTGGAAAACCCCAAGTTGTGTACAGAGAAACCATCGGGACAGAGGCTGAAGCATCTGCTGTGTTTGACAATGATATCACGGGCCAGCGCCATTTTGGCGAGGTCGTTATAAAACTGCGCCCCCTGCGCAGAGGAACCGGAAACAAATTTGTATCAGAGGTTTCGGCCGATACAATACCGGCACATTTTATTCCTGCCATAAAAAAAGGGGTAATGGAATCTTTTGAAAGCGGAACATTAATGGGTTATCCGGTTGTTGATGTTGAAGCCGTACTCACAGGAGGGTTATACAAGGAATCGCTTAGCACGGAGCTGGCATATACAGTCAGCGCATCCATGGCGTGCAAAAACGCGCTTGCAAAGGCCATGCCCTTCCTTCTTGATCCTATTATGTCTGTCGAGGTATTTGTTACGGAATCATGCATGGGAGATGTAATAGGAAACCTTAATTCCCGCAATGGTAAAATTGAATCAATTGAACAGAAAATGGGCATACATGCTATAAAAGCAACGGTTCCGCTTGCAAAGATGTTTGGTTATTCAACTGCATTAAGGTCTGCCACACAGGGGAGGGGGACATTTACAATGCGATTTTCGCATTTTGATAAAAGCTGATTTTTGTAACTATTCGGCCACAGATTGAAGCTCCCCGCCGCAAGCAGCGGGGAATGCACACGCTTTTGCGGTTCAAACAGATGAACGCAAATAAGTTTAAATACGAAGAAACCATATCTGCCGCAGGCAGGTTTGGTCACTTTGTGATGGACTTAACTGTTACAAATCTTCTTTAGGCATTTCCGCCTCATTTTTACTGATTTCTTTTAGCAGCCTTTCTATTTTAGTCCTTTTGTCAGGATTTGTTATTGTATTTAAAGCCCTATTTAAGTGAAACATTGCGTTTTTATAATTTTGTTTATTTTTATAATAAATTCCTAAAAAATAATGGGCATCTTCAGCCTTTCCCAGCTTGCCGTAAACATTGCCGAGAAAATATAATGCCATAGTATAATCAGGATCTTTTGCGATCAGTTTCTCAAATGTGGATATAGCCTCTTTAAGCATTCCAAGTTCTATTTGAGTGCGCCCGATAAAAAAAAGGTTTTCCGAATCATCCGGCGCCATGGAGGCAGCCGATTTAAGAGAACTCAGAGCTTCCGGATATTGACCGTCCAGAAAATAGATTCTGCCTAAATCTTTTAATACATTCGGGTCAAAAGCGCTTTTTTCTAACGCTGTTTTAAGATGAACTATTGCTTCTTTTCGGTTGCCCATTCTCGCAAGGATCAGAGCGTATCCGTAATGTGCCATATGGCTTTCGGAATGTTTTTTTACATGTATTTGGAATTTTCTTAAAGCCGTATTTTCGTCTCCATACATAGCAACCAGTTTTGTGTGGGCTATTGCAAAATCATAACAGGTTTCACTTGATGCCTGACTTTTTGGTATTATATCGTTTCCAAGCTGGGAGCTGATATAGGCAATGCGATTCTCAATTGCCGGATGTGTGGTAAGATAGGTGGGGACCTGATCAGAACTAAACCACTGCCTGCTTCGGATTTTTTTTAGAGCTGATAACAGACCCTGGCTGCTGTATTTTGCCTTTGTAAGATACTTTAGTCCCAACTGATCTGCCTGCATCTCATCTTCGCGGCTGTAAGCAAGCGCAATAGATTGCCCGGCTGCCATTGAACCGACAGTTAGAGCGCTTGCCGCTGTTGCTGCGCCACCGGTTCCGAGAAATATTCCTGCTGCAATACCTGCAAGGGTAGCCAATCCGATTTTTTTTGATCTTTCTATTTTCTGGGAAATGTGCCGGCATGCAACATGAGCGATTTCATGGCCCAATATGCCGGCAAGTTCTTCTTCGTTATCCATTGCTTCAAATAAACCGCTGTTAATAAAAATGTGGCCCGCAGGACTGGCAAAGGCATTATAAACATTATCCTTTATTATATAAAAGTGATATGTAAAAGGCTGTGGAGCAATGGCTGAGATAATTCTTTTGCCTACGTTGTTCACATAGTTCACGACGATCGGATCTTCTATAAGTTCAGCATGTTTTAAGACATATTTCATAAATTCACGTGACAGCTCTTCTTCCTCCTTAACCGTGATGCTGAAAGCCCGGCCCGGAACAAGCATGCAGATAATCAATATTATAAAAATGTATTTTCTTGTAATAAATTTCATTGCTTGATCCTTGATAGTCTCATAAAAAACCTAAAAATACCTTTTTCGGTCATTACGGCGAAAGCCGGACACGAAGTAACACGCAGTGAAGTGTAAGCGCTAACTATCAGCCCTATCCGGCAAATTTAATACGTTCTGGATGCCCCCGTATCAAGTACGGGGCAGGCTTATCAAGTCCGGCATGACGTTTTTGGTACTTTTTACGATGCCATCATTCTTATATTCTTTCCAAATATCAAGTTTTATGTTATTTATTTATTATTATGTCACATATTATATGTATAGCCAACCAGAAAGGTGGTGTTGGCAAAACTACCACGGCAATCAATCTGTCGGCAGCTCTGGCTGTTTCGGAAAAGAGGACCCTTTTAGTAGATTGTGATCCGCAGGGGAATGCTACAACAGGAATCGGGCTGGATAAAAGCTCTATTGATAAAACCTTGTATCATGGCTTAATAGGCAAAGCCGCCGCAAAGAGCCTTGTCGTAGACAGCGAAATAAATTTTTTAAAGGTTATTCCTTCACGTGTAGAGCTTATAGGATTTGAAATCGAAATGATGTTCGAGCCAAATCGTGAAACTGCCTTAAAGAATCTTCTTGCCCCGCTTGTTGATTCGTTTGAATATATCATTATAGACAGCCCGCCCTCTTTAAGCCTTCTTACAGTTAACGCTTTGACGGCTGCAGACTATATGCTGATTCCACTTCAGTGCGAATTTTATGCATTGGAAGGACTTGGGCAGCTTTTGCAAACAGTGCGGCGCGTTAAGCACAGCCTTAATCCAAACCTTAAAATCGCCGGCATTCTTTTAACCATGTTTGACAAGAGAACCAATCTTTCACAACAGGTTGCCGAAGAGGCGGAAAAATATTTTAAGAACCTGGTGTTTAAAACTATTATTTACAGAAACGTGCGTTTGGGCGAGGCTCCAAGTTTTGGAAAGCCTATATTGCTTTATGATGCTGTTTCAACAGGGGCGCAAAACTACTTTAATCTGGCAAAGGAGATAATGGGTGCGCAATGCAAAAAATAAAAACAAAAAAAGAAACGGCGTTAAGTCCGAAAAAGCGCGGGAAACCGGCCCTGGGAAGAGGTCTTGACTCCCTTCTTCCTGATATTGATACTGTTGATAATAGTTCAAAAGAGTATTTTTTATGTGATGTCGGGCTGATTCGTTCAAACCGGTATCAGCCACGCCTGCAGTTTTCCAAAGATGAGCTTGACGAATTGAGCCACTCAATCAAAGAGCAGGGAATGATTCAGCCTCTTTTAGTCAGAAAGGACGCAACCGGTTATGAGCTTATAGCCGGTGAAAGACGTCTTCGAGCCGCTAAAATCGCAGGGCTTGATAAGGTGCCGGTTGTTATAAAAGACGTTTCGGACGAAAACATGCTGGAGATTTCCATTGTTGAAAATATTCAGCGCGAGGATCTAAATGCCATGGAACAGGCCGAGGCATATCATCGTCTTATTGCTGAATTCAATTTTACACAGGATCAGATTGCGCTGCGTGTGGGGAAAAGCAGACCGACTATAGCTAATTTTTTGAGGTTAAGGCAGCTGCCTGAAGAAATAAAATCCAGTATAATGGATAGTAGTTTGGCTATGGGACATGCAAGAGCTTTGCTTGGCGCCGGAACATCGGCGCAGCAAAGGTCTGTGTGGCGAACCGTTGTTGCAAAAGGGTTGTCGGTCAGGGAAACCGAAGCCTTGGTAAAACAATTGAAAACAGAAAAGAAAAAACCAGAAAAGTCTAAATTGGATTCGGAAGAAATATACCTTAAAGATCTTGCAGAGGATTTTTCGCGCTGTTTAGGCACCAAAGTGCAGATCAAAAAACATGGGCAAAAAGGAAAGATTATAATCGATTTTTACACAAACGATGATCTCAACCGTCTAATTAGCATTTTAAAGCAGATATAATCTAAAGTAATCGGTTTCAGGTTCAAGGTTCAAAGGTTATAGCCTACTGACACACCTATCAACCGTGAACCGTGAACGTTGAACCGCTCAACACAGGTAAATATGTCCATTCATATTATTATAGACGGCTATAATCTTATTCGACAGTCAGACAGGCTGAGCGTTCTTGACCGCAGTGATATACAGTCGGGCAGAGAGGCTTTGCTTGACACTCTTGCTAAATACAGAAAAATAAAACAACACAAAATAACAGTAGTTTTTGATGGGACAAATGCTCCTTCCTTTTCACGGTGCGTAGAAAAACTAAATGGAGTCAAAATACTATTTTCCCGTAATGGAGAGCTGGCCGATACCGTGATTAAGAGGATGGCGGCCATGGAAAGAGAAAAGGCTTTAATTGTCAGCTCTGATCTGGATATTGTAAAATATGCTGAATCTCAGGGCGCTGCCACTATAAGCTCGCCGGAGTTTGAAGAAAAAATTGCAATGGCCGCGTCTATTGAGACCAATGGATTTGGAATGGAAGATAAAGAAGGCTGGATTCCGACAACCAAAAAGAAGGGGCCCAGCAGACGTTTGTCAAAAAAAAAGCGGAAAAGCAGAGTCAAAATAGACAAGCTTTAATTATCAAGTGTTAGGTGTTAAGTGTTAGGTTAAAGCGGGAATCCAGGGAGCCTCGAAATTTCTGGATTCCGAGACAAGCCCGGAATGAGGGAGTTTTCATAATAGAGGGTGACACAAATCCTAACCTCTGAACCGTGAACCGACAACCGTGAACGGATACAAGAGTTAATATGAAACAGATATGTGTAATTGACGGGCAGGGTGGCGGCATAGGAAGCGCTATCATTAAAAGGCTCAAAGACCTGCTTAAAGAGACTGTTGAAATCGTTGCATTGGGAACAAACGCAATTGCAACGGCTCAGATGCTGAAGGCAAAGGCAAATCGAGGCGCTTCCGGAGAAAATGCCATTGTTCAGACAGTAAAACAGGTAGATATTATTATTTGTCCTGTGGGCATAATTATTGCTCATGCCATGATGGGGGAGGTTACACCAAGGATTGCCGAGGCAGTGGCAGGTAGCCCTGCAAAAAAAATGCTTATCCCTCTTTACAGAGAAAACATTGAAATTGTAGGAATATCCTCTGCTCCGCTTCCGCATCTTATTGATATTCTTATAGAGAAAAATTTAAAACAGTTTTTGGATAATTAAGGAATAAATGCCATGTGTGAAGCAAATGTTTATATGATTAAAGGAGAAGAGGAAGAGATGATTATGGAGGCTGTTGATACGGTCGAACCCGAGGACGATGGCCTCAAATTGACCAGCATATTTGGAGAACAGAAATTCTTAAAGGCCAACATACATTCGCTCGCCCTTGTAGATCATAAGATTTTCCTGAAAGAATAAATGAAAATAATAATTGCCAAGACCGCGGGCTTCTGTATGGGCGTTCGCAGAGCGGTTGAAATAGCTCTGAATGCGCCCGGCAAACATAAAGAACCTATATCTACTTATGGGCCCCTTATCCATAATCCCCACGTCCTGAGTCTTTTAAAGGGGAAAGGGATATCTGTGTTAGATCATATTCCGGAACATGGGGCAGGCACTGTCATTATAAGAGCTCACGGAGCCCCGCCTCAGACAAAAAACAACCTTGAAATGGCCGGTTTTAATGTTATTGATGCTACATGCCCCCGTGTCATTAAAGTACAGAACATAATTCATAAATATGCAAAGTTAGGCTATTCATCAATAATTGTTGGAGACCAGAATCATCCGGAGGTTATCGCGCTGGTCGGTTATGCGATGGGGAACGGATATGTAGTTGACGGCATTAACGATCTTAATTCTTTGCCGATATTTGACAAGGCTATAATCGTAGCTCAGACCACTCAGGATGTTGTTCTTTTTGAAGATGTTAAAAAATGGGCGTGCAGTAAATTTCCTCTTTATAAAATTTTTGATACAATCTGTGATTCAACATCAAAGAGACAGGCTGAAGTTAGCAACATGGCAAAAGCTGTAGACGCGGTAATAGTTGTTGGTGGCCGTAACAGCGGGAATACGCAACGACTTGCCGCGGTTGCGAATAAATCAGGGAAACCTGTATATCATGTTGAAGCGGAAACAGAACTTGATTTAAAAAACCTTACATCAGCCAAAATCATAGGCATAACAGCCGGGGCTTCCACACCCAACTGGATTATCAGAAGAGTTTACAGAGCCCTTGAAATGTTGCCTCTTAAAAAGAAGCAAACCCGGCAGAAAGTTCTTTTTGCGATTCAGCGAACTTTTCTTCTGACAAACACCTATGTGTCCCTTGGAGCAGGGTGTTTGTGCTATGCCTGCGCCAAACTTCAGGGGATTAGTATATCTTTCAGGCATGTTTTTATATCCATATTGTATATTCAATCAATGCATATATTAAATAACCTGACCGGAAACAAGGCAGACCTTTACAACGATCCGGGCAGAGCATCTTTTTATAGTAGGAACAAACTGTTTCTTGCGACTTTGTCTTTGGTTGCCGGTGGTGCCGGACTGATTACAGCCTATACAATGGGATTGATGCCTTTTTTATTTCTTCTTGTAATGAGCATAATGGGGCTTTCTTATAATTTAAGGCTCATACCTGATTGTTTTACGGGTGTGAGATACAGAAGAATAAGGGATATTCCGGGTTCAAAGACCATTCTTATTGCTCTGGCATGGGGGATCGTTACGTCTCTGTTTCCGTTTTTATCTGTATCCGGGGGGATAGATGCAGCTTCAGTACTGGTGTTTATATGGTCAACGTCTATTGTATTTGCGAGAACCGCATTTTTCGATATTCTTGACATGCAGGGAGACAGAATTGTAGGCAAGGAAACAATTCCGATTCTGCTTGGTGAAAAGAGTTCGCTGCGCCTTTTGAAAAGTGTGCTGATAATTATTATAGTTGCTTTAGTCTTATCAAGTGCGTTCCATATTATTTCCATCCTCGGTTTTATTCTTGCTGTAATTCCGGTTTCCATGTTGCTGGTTTTTTCGGCTTATGAAAAAGGTTATATGCTGCCCGGCATCAGGCTTGAATTTCTGGTCGAAACCCACTTTATCCTGGCTGGAATCATTACCTTTTTATGGCCTCTCATATAGCAGGTTCTGTCCCGGACAGGAGCCGCCTGATATTGTCCTTGTGGCGGAAAAAGATAAAGCTTGTGGTTATAAGGCCGCATATTGTTAAGGGAATGGAATGGCTTGTTAGCCAGACAGCAACAGGCAAAACGGCTGCGCCCGAAAGAGATCCTGCAGACACACGCCTGGACAGAAACATAAACAGGATAAATGTTAATATGGCGCTAAGGCATGCTATTGGTGAAATTATTATAAAGCAACCGGTTGCGGTTGCGACTCCTTTTCCACCACCTTTAAATTTCATATAAACAGGATAAAGATGGCCTAAAAAAGCGGAAAGGGCGACAATGGACAGATAGATATCGCCAATTAATTTGTCGGCATCTGCCATAACATATATAGCAAGATATACCGGAAGAGCTCCCTTTAACAGATCGCCGGCAAGGGTGAAGGCCGCCGGCATCGTTCCCGCAACCCGCCTGACATTTGTAGCCCCTATATTTTTGCTTCCTTTTTGCCTGATATCTATAGCGGCAAGTTTTTTAGTTAAAATAAAACCGCATGGAATGGATCCGAGTAAATAAGCAAGGACAGAAAGTCCAAAAAGTATAAGAATTTTCAACCACATGTTTTTTTATGATCGAACTGTTTAAAGTGTGACTGTTCAGACGCAGATTGAAGAACCTGCAGCAAGCTGCAGGGAACCTTCGACCGTAAGGAATCTGGCCGTTTTTAGATTCGCTCGCTAACCCCGCGGCAAGCCACGGGGTTAGGCTCGCTATTGCGGTTCACATAGATGAACGCAGATAGGTTTAAATACAAAAAAACACAAAGTATTAAAAACTATATTATATATTTTGGCAACATATAACCTTGATGAACTCGTAAAAAGTCGAAAAGTTCTCTTTTCCGTCATTCCGGCGA
>JASEIZ010000057.1 GCA_030017395.1 Desulfobacterales bacterium
GGATCAAGTCCGGCATGACGATTTCAAGACTTTTTACGAGACCATCAATATTGATGGCGAGATTCCTAACATGAAATATCCATGCAGCGGTGTAATACTGGCCGGCGGACTAAGCACCCGCTTTTCAGGACAAAACAAGGCTTTTATCTCTATTGGCGGAAAGCGCATACTGGATCATATATATGAAGTTTTTAACAAACTGTTTACAGAAATTATTCTGGTTACCAATGATCCGATTAAATATCTGGAATGGGATTTGAATATAGGTACAGACCTTTTCCCCATTAGAAGCTCCTTGACAGGAATACATGCAGGCCTGTTTTATTCGACCAATCCTTATTCCTTTTTTATAGCATGTGATACCCCGTTTCTAAAAACAGAAATGGCCGAGGCAATCGTAAACAGTATCGAACCGGGTGTGGACATTGTTTTGCCTGAAACATCGGAAGGGATTCAGCCCCTTTGCGCTGTCTATTCAAAACAATGCCTGAAATATGTTGAAGGGCAATTAACCCGGAAAGAGCTCCAAATCAGACGGTTTTTTAAAAAAGTTCGCATAAAAAAACTCCCGGAAAACCTTCTGCAAAAAAATGATCCTGATTTATTATCATTTTTTAATATCAACACTCCGGACGATCTCGCTAAAGCAGAAAAAATTGTCCAAAATATGTTTAAATAAGAGGTGGCTATGAATCTAAACAATCTTATCGATGTTATAAAAAACCATCCTGATTACAGCAAGACAGGGATGATCCTTTGCCACAACGGAGTCGTGCGCGGCACATCGCGTGATGGCCGTCAAGTATCAGGACTTAAAATTACAGTAGATCATGAAAAACTGCGTAAAGTGATAACAGAAAATAAAAAAAGAAAAGGCATTATAGAAATACTGATTGAAATCGCTGAAAACAAAGACCTGTCTGTCGGCGATGATGTTATGTTTCTGGTTGTTGCCGGCGATATACGCGACACTGTTATTGAGGTGCTGAAGAAAACTCTTGATGAAATTAAAACTACCGTCACTACAAAAACAGAGTTTTTTGTATAGCTGTTTCAGCTGAGTGCCTTAAATTATTGAAGCTCCCCGCCGCAAGCAGCGGGAAAAGCGCCGATTCCAATCGAACGAATTGAAGAGGTGATCACAATTTGTGACCACCTCGAAAATCTTAAATATTCCCCATACCTGCCATTTGCTTTTACAGAACATGGCGCCATTACGGCAGTCGAGGCATAGAACGCAAAAAAGGCTAACCATGCTTGATAATGTAACAAAAAAGCGGAGGCAAGGCCGCCCCACCCAAAAACCCTTACGCGGCTATTGCTGGTGAAAAAATAGCAAAAGAAAACAAATATTTACTTCTTGATGATATAAACTTATAAACTGAGAAGCAGCCCATAGATTTCTCCCATAGATTTCTCCCGAAAGGCTGCTGGAAAGTCATTATGCCGAGCAGAACCCGGCAGTATTTGGTAAACGTGAAGTCATCTTGTCAATATATTTGAGTGGGGAATAATTATGGAATCAACAAAGATTGTCGTGTTTAAAGGAAAAAAAATCCGGAAAACCATTTTAAAAAATGAATGGTGGTTTTCCGTTGTTGATGTGATAGAGGCATTGACTGACAGTGAAAATCCCAGAGATTATTGGTATAAAATGAAAATCAGAGAAAACAGCGAGAGCAATGTTCAACTGTCGACAATTTGTCGACAGTTGAAATTGGAAGCTCCGGATGGAAAACTGCGGCAAACGGACTGTGCCAACACCGAAGGTATATTCCGCATAATCCAGTCGATCCCTTCTCCGAAAGCAGAGCCCTTTAAACGCTGGCTGGCAAAAGTTGGTTATGAGCGGGTGCAGGAAATTGAAGATCCCGAGTTGTCCACAAAAAGGACACGACTGATTTACAAATTAAAAGGCTATCCTGAAGACTGGATAGAAAAGAGGATGCGCGGTATCGCGATCCGGGAAGAATTGACGGATGAATGGCAGCAGCGCGGGGCCAGGGAACAGAAGGATTATGAAATATTGACGGCTGAAATATCCAAAGCCGCGTTTGGAGTCACTCCGAAAGAGTATAAAAAGCTCAAGGGATTAAAACTGTAAATATGAAGGGATGTCCCGGAAGTCCCTGACATCGTTTTGAAGCATGACCAATTGGATGAAGAGTAGGGTGTATTTAGATCTAATTCATTGTGCCTGTAACCAGTTGTTAAGCAAGGAGATTCCATTTATAGGTGTTTTATTGGATTGGATCAAATCCAATAAGAAGCAAAAAATGTATCTAATCGATTACAGGATATTTGGATAGATTGCTCGGAAATTATCAATTATAGCACAATCCAATTCCGCACAATCCACAATAAAACATATTATATCAGCTAATTACATTTGATCGCCATTTGGATGCCAGCACAATGTGAGCACAATGAACAAAGCAATAAAATTTAAATCAGGACATACAGCAAGAAACTAATTGAATAACTCGAGGAGCCAATTTGACACCTCAAGTTGGGTGGAACAGATATGATCAGACCCAATTATAATATGCTGTTTTTACATAATTATCTCAGATTGTATTAGGTTTGATCAGGTCAATTGATTAATTGGCCGAATTGGCCGCTAAATGACTGGGAATTGGCCGAATGAATCCAAGAAGCATCGATAAAAAGCAGGCACAAGAACTTATTAAAAAAACTTTTGAACAGCATTGATGAAAATTCATTTACCTATCAGGGGCAATTCATACCTGATTCATATAAGCCTTTCATTAGCAAATACATAAGAATAGGCAAATCTGTGATTTGACCCTTCATAGCCTACATGATATTGAAATTGTATAATTAAAATAAATTTTTTTGCGTTTGGCGGCGGTGAATAATTACCAGGAAAAAGTCATATGATTACCGACCTAACCTTTTTCACAAATGAACCAGGCTATGCGTTGCTTAATCGATTTAAAAAACTCTGAATCATGTCAAATACTTTGATATTTTACTGGGATATTTTCGTAGCAGCGGCTTTCATCAATTGTGCGAATTATTTAAATCTATAGCACTTGAACAAGAAACTGAGGGATTGCCGAAGGGAATCTTGAGCTGATGGCATTACCTGTCAACATCAATGAACTGATAAACGGAAGAACCGTTGAATGGGAACGGATCGAGTTCAAAAAGGGCTGGAATCCCGTCGCCGTCCTTCACACCATTTGCGCCTTTGCCAATGATTTCAACAACTGGGGCGGGGGTTATATAATTATTGGAATTAAAGAAAAAAACGGCCTTCCAGTTTTACCGCCCGAGGGATTGCCTCTTCTAAAGATTGATGCAATCCAGAAAGAATTGATTGAACTTTGCAATAGATTAAGGCCGCCATATTTTCCCGTTGCTGAACCCGTCAATTTTCAGGGTGAAAATATACTTATTATCTGGGTGCCCGGTGGAACTTACAGACCTTACAAATGTCCAGAAAAGTTTTCAAAAGGTGCATTATACCTACCTTACATCCGCCGATATTCAACCACTAAGAAGGCCAATACCGAGGAGGAGCAGGAACTTCTCTCGATGGCAAACCGGATACCATTTGATGACCAGACAAATCATCACGCCGAAATCACGGACCTGAACCTGACACTTATTCAGGCTCATCTTGCCGAGATCAAGAGTGCTCTACTGGAAGAGACAAAAAGCCTGTCTTTTCCAGAACTCTGCCGGCGAATGAATACAGCCGAGGGGCCTGACGAGTATCTGAAGCCCAAAAATGTGGGGCTTCTTTTTTTCAATGACGACCCGAAGCGCTTTTTTCGCGGCGCGCAAATTGATGTCGTCGAATTCCAGGACGATGTGGGTGATCATTTCACGGAAAAGATATTTACCGGACCGATTCAGAATCAAGTAAGATCGGCGTTAAACTACATCAATAGCAGCATCATAACCGAATCGGTGCGAAAAGTGCCGCAGAAAGCAGAGGCCGTCCGCTTTTTCAATTATCCATACGGCGCTGTTGAAGAGACGCTGGTAAACGCGGTATACCACCGAAGCTATCAGGATGATTCTCCTGTTGAGGTCCGTGTGTTTCCAAATCGTATTGAGATCCTGAGTTATCCTGGTCCTGTGCCGCCGCTCGGCAGGGACAATCTAATGAGCAGAAAAGTAACAGCAAGAAGATGCCGCAATAGGAGAATCGGTGATTTTCTAAAGGAGTTGCATCTTGCCGAAGGAAGAGGAACTGGATTCCCCAAAATTAGAAGAACGTTGGAAGCCAACGGCTCTCCTGGACCTATATTCGAAACGGATGAGGACAGGACCTACTTCCTGACAACTCTGCATATTCATCCGGAGTCCCAAGTGAGTGGGCAAGTTGGTGAGCGAGTTGAAGCTGTTGAAGGATTAAATCATGCAGAATTCAACAAGCTTGTATCAAGCCTGTCCCAAGTCTGTCCCAAGTCTGTCCCAGGTCAAAGCGCAGCAAGTATTATTTTAAAAGCAAGAAATAGTATTGATCTGGCTACACTGATGTTAACGCTCAATCAGAAAAACAGAACTCGGTTTCGCAATCAGCTTATCAATCCATTGATCAAAATGGGATTGATCGAATTAACCATTCCGGATAAGCCTACAAGCAGCAAACAGAGATATAAGACTACTATAAAAGCGCTTAAGATAATTGACGAAATAAAGAAGAAAAAAACAGCAGTACCCATCATACAAAGATAGTGGCGTTGAATGGATCGTGGCAAGCAATACGTGTATGCAAAGTATCTGGACATCCAGTCGGGAACAAAGGTATAAAAGTTTCAATACAGGAAAAATAAACAAATGATTACCGACATAACATTTTTCACAAATGAAAAATGGGGTCAAGTCTACTATTGACCCTTGGAAGATAAAATGTTATATGTTACAGCATGTCACGTCCACTTAGAATAGAATATCCCGGAGCTTGGTATCATGTAATAAACCGTGGAAGGCGGTCTGAATCCATTTTTTCAGATAAACATGACTATTTAATATTTATTGATCTGCTGATTGAAATATCTGAAATGAGTAATGTAAATGTAGCTGCATACTGTTTAATGACAAATCATTATCATATTCTGCTGCAAACTCCTGATGGAAATATATCAAGATGCATGAGGCATTTGAACAGCGTGTACACCCAGAGATATAACAGAACACATGGATTTGATGGTCAGCTTTTCAGGGGAAGGTACAAGTCGATTCTTGTCTGTAATGACAGCCATCTTCTGCAATTGGTGAGATATATACATAAAAACCCGGTAAAAGCAGGTATGGTTAAAGATATGCCTGATTATGAATGGAGCAGCCACAAAGGTTATCTTTCATATGCGAAAAAGTGGAACTGGTTACATAAAGATTATATTTTCTCCATGATAACCCCCAAAAAAGAGGGCAGACTGAAACCGTTTATTGAATTTATGCAAAAAGATGATTCAGAAGAAGTTACAAGGCTGTTCTCATTAAAGAAACTCCCGTCATTTTTTGGCCCGGAAAGTTTCATAACAGGAATAAAGGAAAAATATTATTTTAAGAAAAAAAGCTATGAGGTTCCTGAATCAAAACGCCTGGCTCCGACATCTGATTCAATAATTTCATCAGTGTGCGAACATTACGGTGTATCGTTTAATGAATTGTTGATAACAAGACGCGGGATTTTTAATGAACCGCGCAATATCGCAGTTTATCTATTACGTCAAATACGGGGCGAAAACCTTAATAACATAGGTAAACTGTTTAATATCAAAACATACAGCACAGTAAGCAGCATATTACGAAGAGTTTCGAGTCTTAAAAAATATGACAAAAAAATTAAAAAACGGATAGAGAAAATTCAAGATAGTATTAATAAGGGTCAAAGGCAGACTTGACCCCTTTTTCGAGAACAGTAGCAGGAATGAGCAGGAATGGGTACTTATACTTATGAATGATCAGGATATCTTTTATGACACAGCCAAGTTGTCACGCCCTGAGCAGGAGATCGTGCTGCGGAAGGCGCATTCCATCTGCGAGAGATGGTGGTTTGATAAGCTGGATTGCTTGGAAAGCTTTGCAAGGCAGCAGGTGAAAGGCATCTCATTCGAGGACGCCATGGGCCACTTTGTCGAAGGTGCATTAATGAATGTCATCCACCGGCGACAAATACTCCCGTTGGATGAACGTCATTTGGAAGTTGGTTTTCGTTCGATGGAGTTACCTGTGGACTACTTCCTCTGGATTATCGTCCCACTAAAGCGTGCAGACGAAATCGTTATCGGAATGCCCCAACTGTTGTGATGAAGCCATTGGAAAAGCCATGGCTGGGACTTGCGAGACGGGGACTTGCGGGATATTAGTTTATAAGTTGACGTGGCAATTGAACTAAAAGAACGTTGTTGACCCCGGTTATATAAAAACAAACATGATTTCACCCCAGTACATCTGCCGGAGCTACCCTGTTAAATACGCTACGCTGTCCTTCGGAATTGAACAGGGCACGGCGGGGCAGGCAGGGCTATGTTGAATAATTGTAAGGAGAAAGGGCATAAAGGTCTGCGCTTTTCACAACAAAAGATCAACATCCGAGTTAAAAGAAGCTATTATCTCCGTTGTCGCCATTCTAAACAAGCATTAGAGAGGCGAGATCTACTGATTGGCTGAAACCGGATGACAAAGAGAACCACGAAACACATGAAAGAGTATAACCCCCTATAGAGCGAGTATTTGGTGTAATTCGTGAATTTCGCGTTTAACAAACGGGAGCAACTATGCACACTATAGCCGAAATTAATCTTCTTTTAGATGATCTGGACGAACTGCCTGCCGATGATTTGGAAGATCAGGAACTGGACTTCAAGGAGTGGAACAACCGAAGCAGAAAGGACGCGGTGAATCTGGTAGTTGAGATGGCGATCTGTATGGCCAACGGCGGAGGTGGAACCGTTGTTTTCGGAGTTAAAGATAATGTTGTTGGGCGTAAAAAGGCAATCATCGGTGTACCTGATGAGATTGATTTGAATCGTCTTAAAAAAGCCGTTTATGATTCCACCGATCCTAAGCTGACACCTGGTTTTGAAGAACTTCGAGTTCCAGAAGGGGCCGGAAGAATTATCGTCATGTTTGTTTACCCCGGCCTTCCTCCTTATACGGACACATCCGGCCGCGGTAAAATCCGCATAGGAAAGGACTGTCAGCCGCTCACAGGAACCCTGCGTCGACGAATCATGATAGAAACCGGCGAAACGGATTATACTGCCACGAAGCTTTCAGGCTCTGCGGAATCCCATATTTCGGCAGCGGCCATGGAACATTTAAGAGATTTCGCACGTAAAGAGCAAGCCCCAGAGGATCTTCTGGAATTGAGTGACATTGACCTGCTATCCACGCTTGGGCTTATAGCAGGCAATCGCCTTACCTTGGCAGGCCTGCTGCTTGCCGGTAAAAAGTCTTCCATAAAAACCTTTTTATCAGGCTATGGCTGGACCCACCTTCGCATGAAATCCGATACTCAATATTCAGATCGGATGGATGGGCAGGAAGCCCTGCTTGTGGCACTGGAGCGAATAACCGACCGGATTATGGCAGACAACCCCATTACTACCGTTGAACAGGGATTATTTCACTTTGAATATCGCTCTTATCCTGAAGTTGCCCTTCGTGAAGCCCTGATGAATGCATTTTGCCATTCAGACTATCAAATAGCTGCCCCGCTCATAATTAAACAATTCCCCGATAAAATTGAAATATCAAATGCCGGAGGTTTTATCGGTGGTATCTCCCCCGACAATATCCTTCATCACATGCCGGTTGCCCGCAATCCACTCCTGGTAGAGGCCATGACACGTCTCCGCCTCATAAATCGCAGCAACCTGGGTATTCCGAGAATGTTTACGGCCATGCTAATCGAGGGCAAGGAACCACCTCTAATATCTGATCACGGAGACTCTGTATCACTTATATTCATGGCTGGAGAAATGTCTGTTCTTTTCCGAATGTTTGTAGCGGAAGAAGGCAAAAAAGGTCGTATTCTTTCTTTAGACCACCTGCTTATCATTCAATACTTACTGGGACATTCGGAGATAGACACCACCATCGCAGCCAGAATTTGTCAACGACGTAAAAGTGAGATAAGGGAAATCCTGAGCAGAATGGAAAGTAATTTTGGCTATCTTGAACGATGCGGAACAGGTCGAGGGACTTACTGGATGCTGCATCAGGAGTTATACAGGAAAATTGGCACCGCTCACATTTCAGTATGGAATCGTCGCATTGAGCGTGAAACCGCTAAGACTCGTATTTTAAGCATATTGAAACAGAGAGCGAAACATGGTGAAAGTGGTCTTTCCAACGCTGAAATTCGAAAGATCACAAGAGCTAGCCGAGATCAGGTAAAACGGTTTATGGCTGAACTGAGAGACGAAGGATCTGTTAATACAAGCGGAAAAGGTGCTGGTACGGTCTGGGTATATGCCCGAAAAGAAAATGGTAGAAAATAAATAGTGTGCGCCAAAAACTGCGCCATTATCATGAAAAATGGTACAGTTTTTAGTGTATGCACTAATAAGCGCCCCAATATAATCGGACAGACTTGCGTCCATTAGTTTATAAGTTGACGTAGCAATTGAACTAAAAGAACGTTGTTGACCCCGGTTATATAAAAGCAAACATGATTTCACCCCAGTACCATCTGCCGGAGCTACAGGGCAGGCTATGTTGAATAATTGTAAGGATAAAGGGCGTAAAGGTCTGTATTTTTCACAACAAAAGGGAATATTGTCTGAAACATGAATGAGCAAATAAATAAAGGCGAGATACTCATATATCAGACGGAAGACGGACAAACGTCTTTAGAGGTTAACCTGTCTGGCTGGATACTCATCAGATGGCTAATCTTTTTCAACGAGACAGAACCGTTGTTGTCAGGCACATAAGTAATATTTATAAAACCGGTGAATTGTTGCCAGATTCAACCTGTGTCTTGGACGGCATAAAAAACCTTGGGGATATTTAGATGAAAAAAAATAAAAAAATACCAGACAATCAGATTACCGTATATCAAACACCAGATGGGAAGATTAATATCGAAGTGTTGTATGCTAATGAAAACATCTGGCTGCCTCAAAAACGAATGGCGGAACTGTTTGGGTGTAGCGCAGACAACATATCTTTGCATCTGAAAAATATCTATAAAGAGAAAGAACTCGATGAGTTGTCAACTGCCGAGGTTTTCTCGGTAGTTCAAATTGAAGGAACAAGGGAGATTACCCGGAGCGTGACCTGCTATTCTTTAGAGGCGATTATTGCAGTGGGGTATCGGGTAAATTCGGAACGTGGTACGCAATTTCGGCAATGGGCAATAACAATTCTCCAGAAATATATACATAAAGGTTTTGCCATCGACAGCGACCGCTTTAAATACGGTTCCCGCTTCAGCACCCGGTTTTTTGATGATTTGCTTGAAGAAATCAGGGATATCCGTTCAAGCGAAAGAATGGCATATCAAAAAATTACAGATATTTATGCAACTTCGATCGACTATTCTGCTAAGGCAGAAGATACAAAAACGTTTTTTGCCACGGTTCAAAACAAACTGCACTTTGCCATTACAGGGCAAACTGCCGCCGAAATAGTCGCCAAACGGGCAGATAGCGCAAAGCCTAATATTGGATTAACATCATGGAGAAAAGGTCCCAAAGGTAAAATCATGCCAAGCGATGTTTCCATTGCCAAAAATTATTTAAACAAACCGGAACTTGATCAACTTAACCGCATCGTCACGATGTATCTTGATTATGCGGAATTACAGGCTGTTCGTAATATTCCAATGTATATGAAAGACTGGATTGAAAAGCTGAATGCCTTTTTAAAATTCAGCGAATATGAAATTCTGACCAATGCCGGTTCAATTAGCCATGAAGTTGCTTTAGCTTTGGCGCATAAGGAATATGAAATTTTCAAGAAAGACCAGGATAAAAATTACATTTCCGATTTTGACCGCGAAGTAAAAATGCTTTTAGATAAAAACAAAGATGATGGAAGTGAGCATGAATAGAATAACCGAATCCGAAATAGAAAAATTTGCCATCGTTGAGCGGCTTCAGGGATATTAGTTTATGAGTTGACAAGGGAGATATTCGGGACTTGCTAAACTATTGAAACTCCCTTCGGCCCCGCTGGAACAGAATCTTCGTTTTACTTTGTCCTGAAAAGCCTGGTCCTTTGGGCCAGGTCAGAGATAGATGGCTTTGCCTTGGAGTTTTGTGTCTAAAATCACAAACTCCAAGCACCAAATCTCAAATAAATCTCAAATTACAATATTCAATGACCAAAACTTTTCAGGGCAAGACATTGTTTGGATT
>JASEIZ010000058.1 GCA_030017395.1 Desulfobacterales bacterium
CTGTTTAACACATTTTTAACTAAAAAAGCCCCGCATAATATGCGGGGCTTTTTTTATTAAGGTAAAAACAATCATGTCTTCAATGGATGACATAGACAGGAAAATTCTAAACCGGATACAGTCCAACTTCCCGATAACCACCCGCCCTTATCTTGCCGTAGCAAATGATCTGGGCCTTTCCGAAGATGATGTTTTAAAGCGACTTGCCGCATTGAAGAAAAAAGGGCTTATTAGGCGGATAGGAGGCAACTTTGTCCCTGAAAAATTAGGATTCGTCAGCACTCTCTGTGCAGCAAAGGTGCCGAAAAATAAAATTGAATTCTTTGCTAAAGAAGTAAATAGCCATCCTGGAGTAACCCATAATTATAAACGGGATAACAAGTATAATATATGGTTTACCTTTATTGCTCAATCCATGGAAGAAATAGAAAAAAACCTTAAAAAGATATCCGACAAAACAGGTATAACAGATATTATAAATATGCCTGCAACAAAGGTTTTTAAGATAAAAGCTCACTTTGACTTATAGCAAAAGAACTTAGTTCGCTTCGCTCACAACTGGAATGTTGGAAGAATGAAATAATGGAACAATGGGCTCAGATTTCCATCATTACCATATGCGTGGCAGCAAAAAACTGATGTTAAACAGCTTTTAATTTAAAAATATTGTAGAAATTCAGAGACATAATCAATGAAAGACATAAGGGTTGCTGTTGCTGTTTTCAATTCACCTGTTAACAAGACCGAGCATAATATCGACCGCATGGCCAGGTGGATAAAGGAAGCAAGGAAGAAAGGCGCCGCAATAATCTGTTTCCCTGAAATGAATGTTACAGGGTACTGTATAGATAAGGATATCAATAAAATAGCAGAGCCTGTTTCAGGCAGGACAATACAAGCCCTTTTGCGTTTAGCCGGAGAGGAAAAAATTGTTATTCTTGCAGGTATGGCTGAAAAAGATGTAACAGGCCGGATATTCGCGAGCCATCTGGTTATTACGCCCGACAGCGTTTCAGGTATATATCGAAAGCTGCATATAGCTCCCCCTGAAAGTGCCTTTTTTACTCCGGGCAGCAAAATTCCGCTGTTTGAAACAAAAGGAGTAAAATTTGGAATTCAGCTTTGTTATGATGCGCATTTTCCCGGGCTTTCCGAACATATGGCTGTAAATGGAGCGGAGCTAATCTTCATTCCACATGCATCTCCAAGAGGAACTCCGGACAAAAAATTTATGTCATGGATGCGGCATCTTCCTGCAAGGGCTTATGATAACAGCCTTTTTGTTATCGCATGCAACCAGACAGGTAAAAATGGCAAAGGGCTTACTTTCCCTGGCGTCTCGGTTATAATCGGTCCAAGCGGCAAGATTATAAAGAAAAGGATAAGCGACAGAGAAGGTATAATGGTCGGAGATTTAAAGGCTGATGACTTGGCCAGAGTACGAAATAACAGGATGCATTTTTTCCTTCCAAACAGAAGACCGGCTCTGTATAAACGTCCCGGAATTTCTACAACCTATTAGAATTCCTGTGATTTTGGTCGAGTAGTTAAATGGTCGAGTCGTCAAGTTGTAAAGGTTCTTGAACCACTCGACCACTTGTCCAATTATGAGCAAAGCGAACTAAGTTCTATGATTTTCTGTTTCGCATATAATCCAGAAGATATGCTATCCCAACCAGAAAAACAGCAAGACCGGCTACATGGAAAAGATCGGTTTGGGCATAAAAAAACCGCGTTAAAATAACCGCAAAAATAACACCAAGTATTGTCCTGATTACAAAAATATTAAATTGATTCAAAATAATTACCTGTAATATAAATTATTGAACATAAACTTAAGCGTTGGTCACGGAACAAACAAAATTAAACTTTTCACAAAACCGTCATAATCTGTTTATAGTTCTAGTAATGAATCATCCATCGGTATTTCCTGTACCTTTTTGAGTTTGCTTTTAATGACCCTGGTGCGTAGCTCTGCCTGATCTATAGTGTTGGCGGCTTCCTGAAGCTTCTTTTTTGTTTTATCCAACATGCCGCCAAATTTATCAAACTCTGTCTTAACCCTGCCTAAAAGTTCCCAGACTTCACTGGAACGCCTCTCAATCGCAAGCGTTTTAAAACCCATCTGCAAACTGTTAAGCAATGCTGCAAGGGTTGTCGGACCGGTAACATTAATCCGGTATTCGCGCTGCAAAAAATCGAACAGACCAGGCATGCGCAGCACCTCTGCATACAACCCCTCTACCGGCAAAAAAATAATGCCGAAATCGGTTGTGTTGGGAGGGTCCAAATACTTTTCCTTAATTTTCTTTGCTTCGGCCTTAATACACATTTCAAGATTTTTACTTGATCTTTCTACCAGCTCTTTATCAGCCTCCTCCTGGGCATCAAGCAGACGCTGGTAATCTTCCTGCGGAAATTTAGAGTCAATCGGCAACCAAACTATCTGTTCTTTATCAACCCCTCTGCCCGGCAATTTAATAGCAAACTCTACTCTGTCATCACTGTTCTTTTTAGTCGCTACATTAACTTCATACTGATCCGGCGTTAAAATCTGTTCGAGAATATTGCCGAGCTGAATTTCGCCCCATGTGCCACGCGTTTTCACATTTGTCAAAACCTTCTTAAGATCCCCCACCCCTGCAGCCAGACTTCTCATTTCTCCAAGGCCTCTATACACCCGCTCCAGGCGCTCACTTACCTGTTTAAACGACTCTCCTATACGTGTTTCCAGTGTCAACTGAAGCTTTTCATCAACGACCGCCCGCATCTGTTCTAATTTCTTGCTGTTATCTTCCTGCAGCTCCCTTAAGCGGCTATCTATGGTTGTGCGCATCGCATCGAACTTTTCTTCATTGATTTTAGTCATATCGCCCAGCAGCCTTGAAAAGGAATCAAGCTGGTCTTTCTGCATACCGGCGTTTTCGGTCATCCTTTTTAGCAAAGAGTCTCCGGAATCCTTTAATGCTCTGCTCAGTTCTTCACGGGCATGTTTGGCATTTGCGCTACTTTCTTCCCTGTTTCTTGCGATTTCGTCCTTTATCATCCTCTCGATATTATTATAGATATCGCTCAGGGCTTCTATATTGGCAGCGGTTTTTTTAAAACCGTCATCTAATTTGCGCTTAATAAACGCCAAAAAAAAGGCTAATAAGACAATGGCAAGTAAAACAATAAAAACAAGCAAGATGTCTGTCATAAGCGTTCCCACGTTGCTTTCTGTTACAGTTTACAATTTGGATTAAACCATCAATTATCAACATTAAAGATTTGTGTCAAATTATCTGTTTTTTTCTTTACTTAATTATCAGTTATTGTTATAAATTAATTTTTTATGAGTTCATCAACAGTTGATGAATTCGTAAAAAGTCGAAAAGTTCTCTTTTCCGTCATTCCGGCGAAAGCCGGAATCCAGTAAATTCAATGCGTTCTGGATGCCGGATCAAGTCCGGCATGACGATTTCAAGACTTTTTACGAGACCATCAACAGTTGGAAAGTAAGAAAAATCGTCTTTATATAAAAGGTTACCGGAGGATTATAAAAAATGGACATCAGCAGGAAGTTGGGTATTTTAGTTTTTTGTGCTGTACCGGCAATTGTTGGCGGAGGTATTGTTTACGCTATTTTTGGAAATTATGCTCCTGTTTTTATATATGAAATCCTTCTTTTATTAGTAGCTTTCGGCATTATCAGCAAGTAAAGCAGGGCGTTCGAAAAATCCCGGATCTTGAGGCCAAAGGCAAGGGATAAAGATATTACTGTCTACATCTGCCTGTGCGTTGTATCTGTCTGCGCACTGTTTTCCACCAAACAAGCCCGAACGGGCCGTTTCTGGATCGAAATTTTATTCCAAGCGGTGAATTATTAGTACTTATTGATTTTGTTCCTGGAGATACTATGGGAGACAACAATTCTCGAAATATCATTTTTTGGTCTTTTCTGAGCCTTTTTATCCTTTCAATTGTAATGCTCACATGGATTATACGGCCATTTATATCGATAATTATTCTTGGCGCTGTTATTACGGGTCTTTTCCTACCTGTTTTTAATTTAATAAATGTAAAAGATAAAATAACTCCCGCTTTTGCCTCATTTTTAACCTGCACTCTAATATTTTTTGTCGTGCTTGTTCCAGTAGTATTTTTAGTCGGCATACTATCAAAAGATGCGCATGATCTTTATATAACCGCAAAGGGTGCATTATTAAATGACCAGATAAAAAATCTTGTTTCAAACAGTGGTATCCTTGAAACAGCAAACATTATGCTTAAAAACTTCAATATTGAATTTACTGGAGAAACTTTAAACAAGGCTGTTTCAGAAATCGGTAAAATTGTCGGCCTTTTTCTTTACGAACAGGCCAGATTAATAGCCTCAAATACACTTGCATTTTTTGCAAATATATTTCTCATGCTTCTTGTTGTCTATTTTCTTTTAATTGACGGCAACAGGCTGATTTCTTTTATTACAGACCTTTCCCCGCTCCCAAAAGAACAGGATGAAAAATTAATTCAAAAGTTTAAAGATATGGCAGGAGCCATTCTGATCGGCAACGGCCTTGGTGGTTTGATCCAGGGAGTCTTGGGTGGAACAGTTTTCATGCTGTTTGGTTTAAGGTCCCCTTTTTTGTGGGGTGTGATAATGGCTATGCTTGCATTTCTTCCTATAGTGGGAATCGGGGCAGTATTTATACCTGCGGCCATATATCTTTTTTTAAAAGAACGGATCGCCGCGGCTATTTTCTTTGTTGTTTTTTATATAATCCTTTCAGTCACTGTTGAATATATCTTAAAACCAAAAATAGTGGGCCAACGCGTTAAAATGCATCCGCTTCTTATATTCTTTTCCATAATCGGCGGCCTTAAACTGTTTGGAATTGTTGGCATTATATACGGCCCGCTTATTGCGACCGCATTTTTGACCCTGACCGATATTTATAATGTCAGCTACCGAAAACTGCTTGGGTCAAAGGAATTGACATAATGTATACAGGAAAAACGTCGGAAATCAGCATTGAAGACGAGATGAAAAAATCTTATCTCGATTATGCCATGAGTGTAATCATAGGAAGGGCTCTTCCGGATGTGCGTGATGGCATGAAACCTGTTCATCGACGCGTGCTATATGCAATGCGTGAACTTAAAAACGACTGGAATAAACCTTATAAAAAGTCTGCCCGCATCGTAGGAGATGTTATCGGCAAATACCATCCTCATGGCGATACTGCCGTTTATGACACAATTGTGCGGATGGCGCAGGATTTTTCTTTAAGGTATCCCCTTATAGACGGTCAAGGAAATTTTGGCTCTGTCGACGGAGATTCTCCCGCCGCAATGAGATACACAGAAATCAGAATGACGTGCCTGGCGCATCAAATCTTGGAGGATCTTGACAAAGAAACGGTTGACTGGGTCGCGAATTATGATGAATCATTGAATGAGCCCTCAGTGCTTCCATCTAAGATTCCTAACCTTTTGATTAATGGTTCTTCCGGCATAGCGGTCGGCATGGCAACCAATATTCCGCCTCATAATCTTTCTGAAATAATTGCGGCAATAAATGCGATAATAGACAACGATGCAATTTCATGTCAGGAACTTATAAAATTGGTGCCCGGACCCGACTTTCCTACAGGCGGCATTATTTACGGAACGAACGGCATATTTAACGCATATAAAACCGGGCGCGGTATAATCCGTGTAAGAGCAAAAATTCAAATCGAAAAGGACAAAAGAACACAAAGCGAAACCATAATAATTACAGAACTTCCTTATCAGGTTAACAAAGCCAGGCTTATTGAAAAGATTGCTGAAATGATAAGGCACAAGCAAATAGAAGGAATAAGATATATAAGGGATGAATCCGACAGAGAGGGAATGAGGATTGCTATCAGCCTTAAGAAGGATCAGGCCGCAGGGGTAGTAATTAATCAGCTTTATAAGCACACACAGATAGAAAACACCTTTGGCATTATACTTCTTGCTATTGTAAACAACCAGCCGCAACTTCTATCTTTTAAAGAAATCCTTAAACATTTTATTCGCCACCGCAAAAACATGGTTATTCGCCGGACCAGTTATGATCTGAAAAAGGCTCAGGCACGCGCTCATATACTTAATGGTTTGAAAATCGCTCTTGATAATCTTGATAATGTTGTTTCGCTTATTAGAAAATCAATATCTCCTGTTGATGCAAAAACGGGTCTGATTCAAAAATTTAACTTAAGCGCGATCCAGGCTCAGGCAATACTGGATATGCGCCTGCAAAGGCTTACAGGTCTTGAACGCGAAAAAATATTAGAAGAATACAAAAACATTTTACAAGCTATCGAAAGGTTCAAAGAAATACTTGCCAGTGAAAAAATAATAGAACAAATCATTAAAGAGGAACTTTCTAAGATACAAAACGAATTCGGAGATCCTCGCCGCACTGAAATACTGGAAGCCACAAAAGAGATTACAATAGAGGACATGATTGTTGAAGAAGATATGGTTGTCACCATATCCAACAGCGGTTATATAAAACGGAATCCGATTACCCTTTATCAAAGCCAGCGGCGTGGCGGTAAAGGAAAGACAGCCATGGGAATAAAAGATGAAGATTTCGTCAAACATCTCTTTGTAGCCTCCACTCATCATACATTCCTTTTTTTTACAAATTTGGGAAAGGTTTACTGGCGCAAAGTATATGATATACCTCAAGCTGGCCGTTTGAGCCGCGGCAAAGCAATCGTTAATTTTCTTGACTTCGAAAAGGATGAAAAGCTTGCAACAGTGCTTGACGTACCGTCATTTGAACCGGGGTATCATGTTATTATGGCCACAAAAAATGGACTTGTAAAAAAGACCGATCTTATGGCTTACAGCCATCCCAGGGCAGGAGGTATAATAGCCTTGAAACTCGCCGCAAATGATGAGTTGATCGGAACACGGATAACAGATGGAACAATGAATGTTTTTTTGGGCTCTGCTATGGGCAAATCAATACGTTTTCACGAATCAGATGTTCGTACGACAGGACGCATTGCAGGTGGTGTACATGGACTGAAGCTGGCTGCAGGCGACCATATAGTCGGCATGGAGGTCTTGAGTCATGGCCAAACATTGTTTACAGCCACAGAAAATGGGTATGGGAAAAGAACATCAATCGATGAATATCCTGTTCAGAAACGCGGTGGTAAAGGCGTAATTACTATTAAAACAAGCAAGCGGAATGGGCTCGTAGTTACAATGCTTCTTGTGGAAGAAGATGATGACCTTATGCTCATGACTAATACCGGCAAGATTATACGAATGCCCATAAAAGGGATTTCGATCATCAGTCGCAACACTCAGGGCGTAAAGCTTATAGATATTAATCCTGAAGAAAGGGTCATAGGAGCTGCCGGACTTGCTGAAAAGGAAGAGGAAAAGGTAATACAACTCGATGAATAATATAGGTGTAAGTTCCACAAAAATCGGTGTTGTTGGAGGTGGAAGCTGGGGAACAGCTTTGGCCAATCTTCTTGGCCGGAAAGGTTTTAATGTTGACCTGTGGGTGTTTGAATCTGAAGTAATTAAGCAAATTAAGGAACTAAAAGAAAACAGGCTGTTTCTTCCCGGCATTTCCCTTTCTTCAAACATATGCCCGTCAAACGATCTGTCTCGAGTTGTATCGGGCAAAGACTTGGTTGTTATTGTCGTGCCGTCTCACTTTATGAGGAAAACATCACATAAAATTGCCGAATATGTTTCAAGGGATACCATCATAGTTTCCGCCTCAAAAGGTATTGAAAACAAAACTCATTTAACCATGTCCGGCGTGCTTAAAGAAACGCTTCCGAAAATTCCCGAGAAGCATATTGCTGCTCTTTCCGGCCCCAGCTTTGCCCGTGAAGTTGCTTCAAACGTTCCGACCTTAGTCGCTGTAGCATCAAAGAACAAAAAGACGGCTTCCTTTGTACAGCATGTGTTTGCCACACCTCTTTTTAGAGTATACACAAATAACGATATTATCGGAGTGGAATTAGGCGGTTCCATCAAGAACGTAATTGCCATTGCCTCGGGAATGATCGATGGGCTCGGTTTTGGCCTGAATACCAGAGCCGCCCTTATTACCAGAGGTCTTACGGAAATCAGGCGTCTTGGCTTAAAGCTCGGGGCAAACCCACGCACATTCACCGGCTTAGCCGGCGTTGGAGACCTGATCCTGACCTGTACCGGCAAGTTAAGCCGTAATTATACTGTCGGTAAACAGTTGGGCCAGGGGAAAAGGTTGCAGGATATCCTATCTGAAATGCGCATGGTTGCAGAAGGAATTAAAACAGCCAAGTCTGTTTACAACCTGTCTCACAAGATTGGCGTTGAAATGCCGATTTCTCATGAGATTTACCATATAATTTATGACGATGCCTCTCCCAAAGAAGCGTTGAACAAGCTAATGACTCGTGATCTTAAGCATGAGCTGGATGAATTATAGACACAACGAGAGCAAGGATTGATGATTGTCGATTGTTGATTGTTGATTGAAAAGATAGAGCGAAGCGATTCCATCAATCATAAATCAACAATCCAAAGAGGTCGGAGGCAATTGAGGTAATATTTAAGTGTAACCGTTCACGGTTTACAGTTATCGGTTCACGGTTGAAAAACTGTGAACTGTGAACCGACAACCGTGAACTGTTACCACTTTTTCATTTACGAGAGGTTAATATATTTTTTGGTTTAGATGTGAAAGAATTAATTCAAGAGTTAAAATCCATATCCAAAATGCTTCAATCGTTGCATAGTTCATTGAAAAACTGTGAACTGTGAACCGACAACTGTGAACTGTTACATTTAATTAAATGAGAAAGACCACAGCTCATAAAGGAACGGGACACAGGCAAAGATTGCGGGACAAATTTCTTGCTTCAGGCCTGTCCGGGTTTCATGACTACGAAGTGATCGAGCTTCTTCTCACCCTTGCCACTCCGCAAAAGGACTGCAAAGAAACCGCTAAAGCCGCTTTAAAAAAGTTTAAGACTCTCCAGAAAGTACTTGAAGCATCCGCTGAAGAGCTTTGCATGATTGATGGTATAGGCCCTAAAAATTTAATCGGCTTGAAACTGATAAAAGATGTTGCCGACAGGTATCTGAAAAAGAAATTAATAGAAAAAAAGCCTCTTAACAACTCAAAAGAATTATTTGAATATCTATACCACAGTATGAAGGGAAAAAGCAGGGAGAGTTTTAAGGTATTTTTTTTAGATGCAAAAAATAATGTTATTGCAGTCGAAACACTCTTTCAAGGCACATTAACCGCCAGTTCTGTTTACCCAAGGGAGGTTGTCCATGCAGCTCTAAATAAGCACGCTGCGGCGCTCATTTTTGCCCATAACCATCCTTCAGGAGATCCAGAACCATCCATAGAAGACATCTCCTTAACTAAGCAGCTTGTTTTTGCATGCAAAACAATGGGGATAACCGTTCATGAACATTTGGTAATAGGAAATAATAATTATTTCAGCTTTGCGGACCAGGGATATATTGCCGGAATGAATCGCGAGTTTGAAATAATAAATAGAAGGTAAAAGCTCAGCCACTAAGGCACAAAGGCACAAAAGGACTTTAATTTTAAACTTTTATCAAAAAGAGAAGAAAAAAATTGCAGATACAGCATGCACTATGCGTTAGGAATTGTTATAATCTTGGTGACTGGTTTATTGTAGTCAAGTTTTATTTAAAAAAATTAGCAGAAAATTATTATGTGCGAGAATGGGCCACCATTAAGCTCGTCGGAGCTCATGATAATTTTTCTGCGGGTTATAAACACTATATTGCGCATTTGAATATCCTGTTTTTTAGCTTTAGTCATAGAGAGCGTCACCTTACCCATCCTGGTATTTGAGAGTCTCAACAGAGCTCTAACCTTGCTTTATCGGAAATAGGTGACGACGGGGAGCCGTAAAAGCTTTGCGAGAAGGTCGATAGTATCGCCTTAATGACACCAATGGTGGTCTCCCCGCCTTCACACAACTTAAGCTGCTAATTTATAATGATTTTGCTTAGTGTAATTTTCTATATATATCGTGTTATTATGGACAATGGCAAAAATAATACCAAGAATCTTTCTGGTAATAGCGATCAATGCCTTCATTTTAAGCATACCTCTGTCAAGCATTTGTTTATATTTCTCATGCATAATCCCAGTCGATTTGACCATGTTAATGGCTGCAAAAAAGAGCAGCTTACGCATCATGGGACGCCCCCGCTTGGAGATACGGCGCTGTCCTTTAAA
>JASEIZ010000059.1 GCA_030017395.1 Desulfobacterales bacterium
AAGCCTCTGGACTCCGGTTTTCACCGGAGTGACGACTTTTTACGATTTCATCAAACTTAAGTAACTAATCAAAAAAGAAAGGATATGGAAAAGTGAACATTGTTGTGTTGTTAAAACAGGTACCGTCGACAGAATCGTTTATAGAAATCGCCGATGACGGTGTATCAATCAAGACAAACGATATTAAGATGGTCATCAATCCCTATGACGAATTTGCGATAGAGGAGGCTATCCGGCTAAGGGAAGCACACGGAGGCTCTGTTACGATCCTTTCCGCGGGGCGTGAAAAAACAATAGAGTCAATAAGAACCGCTCTGGCAATGGGGGCGGACAGTGGTGTGCTGATAAAGGACCCTGCGATAGAAGGATGTGACAGTCTTGGCATAGCGCGTATTTTGGCTGCAGCGCTAAAAGACATCCCATTTGACCTGATCATAGCCGGCCAGAGAGCTGTTGATGATGATGGTTTTCAGGTAGGTGCAGCAGTAGCCGAATATTTAAGCATCCCACATGTTTCGATGGTAATAAGGGAGGAAATCATAGACGGGAAAATCAGGTGTCACCGTACAGTCGAAGGCGGAACGGTAGTATTTGAAGCGCCGTTGCCGGCCCTTTTTACCACACAGCGCGGGTTGAACGAGCCTCGCTATGCTTCTCTTCCGGGCATTATGAAAGCAAAAAAGAAGCCTCTTGACAACAAAACCCTTGCAGATATCGGATTAGATGCTGAAAAGGCGGTTAAGCCGATGACAAGAATAATGGCAATGAAATATCCTCCGGAAAGGGAAGGAGGCAGGATTATTGATGGAGACTCCGCTCAGGCAAAGGCCGCAGCCCTTGTCAGAGTTTTGCATGAAAAGGCAAAGGTCATTTAATGCGTAGCCGTTCACGGCTTGAAACTTGAAATTGGAAATTAGAAATTTGGAAGAACAGTACAAAAGCATGAAGGCCAAATTTCTAATTTTTATATAAGGAGAGAATTATGTCACAGCAATGTGTACTCGCGATAGCAGAACAGTCGGACGCTGCTTTTCGAAAAATTACTTACGAGGTTTTAAGTGAAGGCAGGCGTATTGCAAACAACCTTGGCTGCTCCCTTACAGCCGTTGTTTTGGGGGCTGGTGAAGATATCTCAAAGGAGCTTGGGGAATATGGGGCGGACAGAATACTGGTAGCCGACAACCATGCTCTTCGTGAATATGTAAATGATGCCTATACCAATGTAATTACGGATATTATTGATAAAGAAAACCCTTGCAGTGTGATTTTAGGTGCATCAACACAGGGAAAGGAACTGTCGGCGCGCATTGCAGCTCGAATAAATGCACCTCTGGCTATGGATTGTGTGGCTATTCAAATTGAGAACGGTAATCTTGTAATAACCCGTCCAATTTACGGCGGTAAAATCTTAGCTGATGTGGCTCTTGACGGGAATCCGCAGATAGCGGCGATTCGGCCGAATTCTATGAGTATTGTAAAGACGGCAGGGGCGGGGTCAATTGAAAAAATTGATGTGGATGTCGGAAAAACCTGTTTAACCTTTGTCGAAAAGAATCTGGAAACCGGCAAGGTTGAACTTACGGAAGCTGATGTGATTATTTCAGGCGGCAGGGGTATGGGCGGCAGCGATTTTTCTGTTATTGAAGAACTCGCCGACTTGCTCGGAGGCGCTGTGGGCGCATCACGATCAGCGGTTGATGAGGGATGGCGACCTGTTTCAGATCAGGTTGGACAGACCGGAAAGGTTGTTTCTCCAAACCTGTATGTAGCTTGCGGAATATCCGGAGCCATCCAGCACTTTGCAGGGATGTCGTCATCCAGGGTTATTGTAGCGATAAACAAGGACCCTGATGCGCCGATATTTTCTAAGGCCGATTATGGAATCGTAGGCGATCTTTTTGAGATCGTGCCTTTAATGATAGATGAGATAAAGAGATTAAAGTGAGCTAAAGTGGTAACTGTTCACGGTTTACAGTTATCGGTTCACGGTTGAAAAAAACGGAAGGTATAAGAGAATTATGGGATCCTCTTTTGAGGATTTAGAAGTTTGGAAGAAATCTTGTAGGTTATCAGTACATCTTTATAAATTATGTAACCGTTCACAGTTTACAGTTATCGGTTCACGGTTGAAAAAACTGTGAACTGTGAACCGACAACCGTGAACCGTTACCTATAATGAAAATGCATTTAGTTAGTTTAGGCTGTGTAAGAAATCTTGTTGACAGCGAAGTAATGTTGGGCATGCTTGCAAAGGCTGGCTGGTCAACCACGCAGGATCCTGAAAAAGCCGATATAATAATTGTCAATACCTGCAGTTTTATCGAATCTGCAATTAATGAATCGATTGATACCATACTTGAACTGGCAAAACTTAAACAAATTAGTAACTGCAAGAAACTGATTGTTACCGGATGCCTTCCGGAACGTTTCAGAGAGGAGATAGTGTCCGCTCTTCCTGAAGTTGATTTTTTTCTGGGCACAGGGGCATTTGATGAGATTGTGCATGTTGCTGCCGGCGGCTTAACCGATATTTCAAGATGCCTTTTGCCGGATCCGAACCTGGCGTCTCTTCAACTGCGAAATGTGCCGAAGATACTTAGCTCTCCATACATAGCCTATCTAAAGGTTGCGGAAGGATGCGATAAGGGCTGCACATATTGTGTTATTCCCAAGCTTCGCGGGAGATACAGAAGCCGCTCTTTCGAAGATATTATTGCCGAAGCCCGTTCTTTGATCCTTTCAGGTGTAAAGGAGTTGATACTGGTTGCTCAGGATTCAACATGTTATGGCAAGGATTTAAGTTCATATGTTGATCTTTGCGTGCTGATTAAGAGTATTGCAAACATATCGCAGAATGTATGGGTCAGGATCCTGTACGGGCATCCGGAAAGTATAACCGAATCTTTTATAAAAACGGTTGCCATACACGGTAATATATGTTCATATTTTGATATCCCGATTCAGCATGCAAGCCGATCTGTTCTAAAAAAGATGGGGCGTAAATATTCGCATGACGACCTGCGCAGACTTATAGCAAAGATAAGATCGCTTGACCCTGATGCAGTAATCAGAACTACCGTTATTGTGGGTTTTCCGGGGGAAACAGACAAAGAATTCCAGCAGCTTTTAGAATTCATACGGGAAATACGTTTTGATCATCTTGGCGCCTTTATTTATTCGGATTCTAAAGATCTTCCAAGCCACAAGTTTTCCGGGCATGTTTCCCAAAGTGCCGCAAAGAAGCGCTATGATTTGCTTATGTCAAATCAGGCAAAAATATCTTTGGAAAATAATCGTAAGCGTATCGGCAAGGTTGTAAAGATTTTAGTGGAAAAAAAGGAAAAGAACAACATATTTTCAGGTCGCAGCGCTTTTCAGGCTCCTGAGATAGACGGCGTTATATATATAAATTCCGACAAATTACAGGCGGGTTGTTTTGCCCATGTAAAGATCACGGATGCTCTGGAATATGATCTTATAGGAAAAGCTGTATGAGCGATCTTAAAAACAAGATATTAGCTTCAGCAAAATATGATCTTGAAGCTATTGAGATCGCCCTTAAACAGAATTTAAAACCTTATCTTGATCTGGTTTCTCAGGTGGCGAGCCATATACTATTTGCAGGCGGCAAGAGACTAAGGCCATTGCTTATGGTGCTTTCCGCCAGAATATGCGGTTATGATAGCAACTTCGACAAGACCTTTTCGATCATGTTTGAATATCTTCATGCCGCCACGCTTTTGCATGACGATCTTGTGGACGAGGCAACATTACGCAGGGGTAAACTCGCAGCTCATTCAATATGGGGCAATTCAATAGCGGTTCTTGTGGGCGATTTTCTTCTTGCGAGGGCTCTTTCAATTGCGGCTGATACAGGGCGCCTTAATGTCATCAAAATTGTTTCGGAAATTACAGAAAATATGTCTCAGGGCGAGATACATCAGCTTATGAGAAAGGGGCAGCCGGACCTATCTGAAAAAGAGTATATGGAAATCATCCAAAACAAGACAGCTGTTCTTTTTAGGGGCGCATGTCAGGCAAGCGCCGTTATCGCAGATGCTCCGGAAAAAGAAGAAAAGGCTATATCCATCTATGGTTTCAATCTTGGGATTGCTTTTCAGATGATTGATGATCTTCTTGATTATACATCGGATGCCGGCATTCTTGGGAAGAAAGCGGGCGCGGACCTGGAGGAGGGAAAATTAACCCTGCCGCTCATATATGCATTAAAACAGGCTGATTCAAAGGATCGGGCTACAATGGAGAGCATAATAAAAAACAAGGATTTTTCTGCCGGCGAATTTAAAACTTTATTAGAATTGTTACATAAATACAAGGGGCTTAAATATACCAAAGAATTGGCGGCAAAGCATATTGCCAAAGCAAAGAAGGCTCTTGTCGGAGTTTTTAAGCCTTCAGAAACAAGGCAGCTACTTATAAATATTGCCGATTACGCGCTGGCTCGTAAACATTAAAAATGAGGGCATCCTTCATTCACCAGTTTATACTTTTTTCGAAAAAGCGTATATTATCGAATTGAAAGCCGATGTCGAAACTGGAAATTTGAAATTAGGTAACGTATCTACATCTTTGTATTTTTCCCAATTTCAAATTTCGAGTTTCAAATTTCACTGCCAAAATACAAAATCAACAAAGTGTAAACTACTTTTGACTTGTCGTGAAGGATACCAAAATGAGATTACTAAAACAAATATCGTTGCTTATCCTTTTTTTAGTATTGATACTCTCGGGGGGTATTCAGGCTGAAGAACGGTTAAATGCCACGCACGGCGTGGTTTTGGTTATAGGAACGGGTGGAATATACGCTGATAACGTCGCTGCTGCAAGAAACCTGGCAATTTCCAACAGCCTGGTTTCGGCAATAGAAAATGTTTTAAAAGATTTTTTGCCTATCGAATCTCTGGTTCAGAATTTTCAGCTTATAAATAAGATTTTATATAGTAATACCGAAGAATTTATTCAAGGATACAAGGTGCTGACAGAGGCATCGACCGAAAATGTCTACAGGGTAATGGTTCAGGCAACCGTTTCGATTGATAAGGTTCAGCAACAACTTTCAAACGCAGGAATTATGATAGGCAAAAAGTCTATGCCTCGTGTTCTCTTTTTTATTGCAGAGCGAAGTACTCAAGATGAACCGCTCCAATACTGGTGGGGAGAAAATATGCCCGGAGTTAAAAGCGTTGCGGAAAACAGCATGTCCGGCGTAATGATGGAAAAGGGTTTTTTGATAATTGATTATGAAAATCTGGCGCAAAATTTGAGAAATAAAACTTTAGATTTAAAGCCTGAGTTAGATCATCGGGAAGCTATCGAAAGTTTAAACATAGAGACTGATTTAGATCGTCGGAAAGCTAATGAGATTTTAAGCTTAGGGCCTGAATTAGATCATCAGAAAGCTGTTGAACTCGGAGTCCGAGTTAATGCTGATGTGGTAATAGTAGGCAAAGCTATTGCAAGTAAAGCGCCTAATATTATGGGCAAAAACATAAAGTCATTCAAGGGAACCTTAACTGTACAAGCATTCAGGACAGATACCGGCGAAGAAATTGCTTCTGTTTCGCAAACAGCTGTCGCTGCCGATGTGGATGAGGTTGCAGGCGGCATAGCTGCGCTTTTAGATGCAGGAGCCCTTGCAGGCGAAGGTCTTTCTTTGCAAATACTTGAGGAGTGGCGAAAAGAAATAAAGAAGCCTGTTAATATTGAGCTTGTTGTCAAGGGAACCGCTAATTTTGCAAACTTTGTACAGTTTCGCAAAACTTTAAATGATATATCTGGTGTAAATCGCGTTCAGCTCAAAGAGATGGCGGTTGATGAATCTGTAATTTTCGTTGATTTTCAAGGAAATGCCAAAGAGCTTGCAGACGCTTTAATGCTTAAGGCATTTGATTCATTCGGCATTAATATATATGAAGTGTCACAAAATAGTTTAAGGATTGAACTTATATCATCGGAATAGGATAATTCGGCAGAATAGGATAATTTGGCTAAGTTGAAAAAAATAACTTCCGCAATTAACATTCCCAATATTTTAACCCTCATCAGGATATTACTTGTACCCCTTTTTATTATTTTCCTGCTGAGAGAGATGTTTCACTTTGCACTTTTAGTATTTGCTGTTGCGGCGATAAGCGACGGCCTTGACGGACTTTTTGCAAGGTATTTAGATCAGAGGACGCTATTGGGGGCTTATCTTGATCCGCTGGCAGACAAGCTTCTTTTGGCCAGCTCTTTCATTATGCTTGCTGTTATTAAAATTGTTCCTGCATGGCTTGCCGTTATTGTAATAAGCCGCGACGTTTTGATAATGTTGGCCATTGCTATTTTTGCCATGGCAGATATGAGTATTGAAATGAGACCAAGGATAACCAGTAAATGCACAACCGTTTGCCAGCTATTCACCATTTTTTTTGTGCTGCTTAACCCAAAAATTGTCGGAGCTGATACGATTAAATGGATTTTATACTGGCTTACTGCAGGGATAACCATATTATCCGGTCTTCATTATACTTACATAGGCATGAACCTTATTCAGAATACTTCCGGAAATAACCGGGAAAATACATAACTCTAAATCAGATTCTCATACAAAGGCGCCAAGCTCGCAAAGAAAAAAATAGAACTTAGCCTCTTTGCGCGTTCAGGTCTCATGTTGACAGGATAATAAATAGGTGATAATTAAACTACTATTAAAATTCTCTTCAAATAGGCACGTAGCTCAGGGGGAGAGCGCTACCCTGACACGGTAGAAGTCGTTGGTTCAAATCCAATCGTGCCTACCAGCGATTCTAAGGGGTTAAGTCATTCGACCTAACCCCTTTGTTGTTACTGTCAGCATTTTTAGATTTTGACGCCGGCAAATCAGCTAAAAAATATTCGCTAACCGACAAATAAGTTTAAAAGTTTAGGATGTCCCACAGAGTCCCCAAAAAAAATGAGAAGCGCATAAAATTGTGGGCGTTGTATGCCCCCTGATTTTTCTATTGACTAATGGTAATCAATTGCCTACATTTTTGTAGAAAGATGGGGGTATTTTATGGCTCAGACTCACACACAAATATCAGCTTATATTTCGGCAGAGAGTAAAGATCTCGTGGAACGGTATGTTCGGGCGCGCGGTGTCAAGAAAGGTTTTTTGGTAGAATCAGCATTGCTGCATCATCTTCAGGCTCTTGAAGAATTGCCTGCTGATGTAATTATCCCGCCACGCCTTGTTGTCAGCCGGGAATCAGGGGAGGCAATTCTGGAACAGCTTGAGAAGCCGTCTGAACCTACCGATGCCATGAAAGCGCTGTTTAAGGATGATTGAGATTCGGATCCTCAAACCCTCGGATGATCAAACCTGTTTCCGGTCAGGCAATGCCGACCTTGATCGTTTTTTTGCCAGGTATGCAGGCCAAAATCAATTCCGGCATCATATCGGAACAACCTATGTAGCCGTTGAAGATGATCTAATCAAGGGCTTCGTAACAGTTTCTGCTTCCCACATCGAAATAGATCAATTTCCTGATTCCGTGAAAAAGCGGTTGCCACGATATCCATTGCCTGTTTTACGTTTAGCACGTCTGGTAGTCGATGAGTCCGCCCGGGGACACGGAATAGGATCATTGCTGTTAAGGGCTGTGTTTAATATAGCCTGCGATATGGGCAAGAAAGTAGGATGCGTAGGAGTAGTCGTAGACGCCAAACCTCATGCTATCAGCTTCTATGAGCAATACGGCTTTATCAGACTTGAGACACTGGAAGGTAATCTCGGTGACCGCCCCGAACCGATTCCAATGTTTCTTTCTCTCAAACAAACTATCGGTTAGTCCAATTAGTAAAGGGTGTTTCTTAAACTCCTCCCTATATGCAGCGTTTCTCTCTTGAGTATTGAGCCTGATAAATCCAAAGAAAAGAATTTAATAAACCAGAGAAAATATATGTCTATGATCTTCGCAAAAGACCAAAAGAAATGAGAAGCGCATAAAATCCTTAGCGTTCCGCTGTAAAAACCGCTGTAAAAAAATAAGTTTAAAAGTTTAGAATGTCCAATATAGAGCCCGTCCCCATGAGAAACTTTTAATCTGAAGAACGTTCCAGAGGCTCCTTATTAGAAATTAAACACTTTAGCTTCTGCAGCCAAATCTATCAAATGTGGTCCACCATCTAAAATCATATTTGAGAAGAATTTTGCCTCGTCAACCTGACGAGCCTTGGCACATGGGATTCAAACCCCGATTGCAACCTGCTTTTCAACTAAGTAAGGCAAATAATCATTTGGGCAATCACCAGTTGCTGTCTTTACATTTAAATCTTTCTCAGAATTAGCCCAATTAACTCCATTATCAATAAAAAACAAATCCGTTTTGTGCCCTTTTGAACTGAACAGCGAGCGCATTCCCCGCTGCTTGCGGCGGGGAGCTTCAATGAGCAATTTTGGCAAATTGAAAGCACCTGGTCGCCTTCTCATTATCATCCTGACTTAAAACAAATAAAAAATTGGCCATGATTTACCTCCTTTTTTCATTAAATTTAAAGCCATATAATACCGAGTTGAGCTGAGTTCAACTCGGCTTATGCCTTCTCTCAATTTATTGAAAAGTTTTGCAACAGGTTCACGGTTCCACGGTTTACGGTTAGAAAACCCATGCCGATGGCAGGCGGGGATAAAGATTGAACCCTAAACCTAACAACTTGAGTGATTGCGAAGTATTGCAATCCAATTCACGCTGGCTGTGTTGCGCTCCGGCTTAAAATGCTCACAACCCTTAAACTGCAAATGTAAAGGGCGTCCCGAAAGTTCCCCCCGAAAGTTCCCCCCAGCAAGCGGTCCGGAAGAAACCGAAGCGAAATTGCTCGCGAGGCTCTGCGCCGACAACTACGACTTGAACAATTCGAGGAAATACGAAAAAGAATTATGCCTTTTGCTGAAGCACGCGGGTTTTTAACAGATGAAGATGTCTTCTCTCAGGTATCGTGAAGGCTTTTCTTGAGCTGACTGAAAAAGCCCGTTTTTTAATTATTATTATGAAAAATACGGCTTAAGCATCTTGTTTATATCTTCTGGGAAAGCCATGCAAAGGGTTTCGTTGTAAAGATTTCTTATAGCGCCGACATCGGAAGTGCCGAGTGCCTGATTAAAAAAAGTCCTGGGAGAAAACAGCAGATGAAATCGCGAAAATTCATCATTTTGTCTGCCTGTAAAAAAATTCATGTTAAAGCTGTAAATACCCATCTTATCATAGGCTGCCATTACTTTGACAAGACCTGCGGATAAGTCTGAAAGATCATCATCTGTGAGTCCAAGTGTAGATGTCACGCCATCAACCACTGCCAGAACATCTCCGGCAACTCCCATGGGAGCATATGCGGTAAACCACGAACTGCGGCCAATCCTGCCTAAAAACCTCTTTTTGTCCGCCTCTTCTGCTCTTACAAGGTCATCCCAGTAGTTTGTCTGGTTTTTCTCCATATATTTTTTTGCGGCTTCAAGCTCCTGCTTCATAAGGTTTGGCGCAAAAGATGTGGAAAAAACCTGAAGATGTGCATGAATCAAGGAACTTCCAGAAGGGGGCATGTAATTCCAGTTAACAAGGTGATAAACTGCTTCAGTATGCCCGATTTCGTGGATTCTGCTGAAAAAATCCATAGCAAGGCGAAATCCTCTTGTTATCCGTTCAGGTTTGATCTCTGTCATGGGAATATAGTGGCGGCTGCCCAGTGTTGCTACTGCGCCAAGGCTGTCATAAGGTGCGAGATTAGGGAAAAGAACCATATCGTCTGAAACCATTCGGCCTTCCGGAACTATTTCTTTTGGAAAGCAAGGTGTTACTTTCATAACCATATCAGGACAAAAAGGGCAGTTTTTTTCGGTTCCGCCAACAATCTTGTCAAAATCCGGTTTTTCCCATTTAAGTTTCATAAAATGACAGATTCGCGCACTTCTGCCGGTAAGCGGATCTTTTCGTATTTCGCTTGGAATTGATTCGATGGCCATATCCTTTGCAGGGTTTAATATAACAGTTTCTCTTTTTTCAGCTTCAAACTTCATTAATCCTCCTTAATACCATAATTTTCTTAAATTATCTTTTTGAACCGCAAGCACGTCTTCAGATATTATACATACCTAAGTTAAGCGATTAGATGCAAGCAATTAGACGTTAGCTCTTATAAAATGAGACCTTTGCATAACTGCCATTTTTCCGTGATGCGGTGTCAGGCTTCAAATTT
>JASEIZ010000005.1:0-3352 GCA_030017395.1 Desulfobacterales bacterium
GTTCATCCCCGTGGCTGAGCCTTGGAGAAATGGAATGGTTGAAAATTTCAACGACCATTATCAACAAAAATTTCTCAGAAAAGTCGTCATGGCGTCTGTAGAAGCCCTGCAAGCCGGCTCACTAATGTTCGAGCAGCGTCACAACAGCAAGTATCGCTACAGCAAACTTAAAGGCTATACGCCGCTGAAAGCACTTTCAGCCTCACATGCCAAACTACGGTTCCCTAAAGAAGATGAACCGCCCAAACAGCGGTTAAAGAAACCGGAACTAGGCAAATATCACGTCGTGCGGCTCATCCGTAGCGATCTGAAAGTAGACATTTTCGGAGAATGTTTTCCCGTTCCACCCGAGACAATGCTCGAATATGTGGTTGCCACTATCGATGTCAAAGAACAAAAATTGAAAATCTTCCTCGGCAAAAACCAGGTCGAGGAATTTGATTATAAACTGCGATAATTTCGTTGAGTGTTAACGATGTCTTGGCACATAAAATCGTTAACGATGTCCTGGCACTCAACAATTAATATTTTTAATGTGCTGATTAGAACTATCACCCTGATTGACTCAAAAGTCTCAACCAGGGAGGGGTTACCAGGATGGAAATCGATCTGGATGGCATTGTTATAATTGTTGGAAACTACGGCAGCGGAAAGACCGAGGTTTCCATCAATCTTGCCGTGAATCGAAAGCGGGCTGGTTTAGAGGTTCGTATCGCAGATCTTGATCTGGTTAATCCTTACTTTAGATCACGTGAGGCAAAGGCACAACTTGCTGAACTTGGGATCGAGGTGGTTGTGCCTCCCATGCAATATATGCAGGCCGATCTCCCTATCTTGAGCCCTGTTGTGGCGGGAATGATCAGGCAGCCAAGCCAGCTTACACTCCTTGACATGGGCGGTAATGATATCGGCGCAAATGTGCTTGCAGCGCTTGGCGATGCATTAAGGGGCAGGAAAATTCATGTGTTTCAGGTCGTAAATCCATTTAGACCGTTTACAGACACCGCTGAAGGGTGCTTAAAGATACGCAATGAGATAGAAAAAGCCTCAAGGTTATTTATAAACGGTATTATCGGCAATGCAAATCTTATCGATGAAACAAGTGTAGAAGATATATATACAGGTTATGATTTTGTGTTGGAATTATCAAAAAGAAGCGGATTGCTTTTAAAGTTTGTTACGGTCGCGGCAGAGCTGATGCCGAAAATAAACATTAAACATTTTATCTGTCCGGTATTATTAATAGAAAGGCAGCTTGTTCCGCCGTGGAAAAAGTCTATTCCTCTTGCTTCAAAAACGGAGTGAAAATATATGGCATATAAGCATTATATTGATAACAACAGATGTAAGGGGTGCGGGCTATGTGTGTCCGTATGCCCTAAAAAGGTTTTGGAACTGTCTTCAGAAATCAACACAAAGAGCTATTTTCCCGTATATCAGGCGCGCCCTGAAGATTGTATTTTTTGCGCAACATGCTGCATTATGTGCCCGGATGTCGCAATAACAATAACCGAAGAAATCGAAGACAAGCCAAAGCAGCCGGTATAAACGGAGGAATATTATGGGAAAGACATTAATGAAAGGAAACGAAGCTATAGGAGAAGCAGCGATAAGGGCAGGGTGTCTTAATTATTTTGCCTATCCTATTACTCCTCAATCCGAGGTCGCAGAATATCTGTCCCGCCGGATGCCTGAAGTTGGAGGTATGTTTTTGCAGGGAGAAAGCGAAGTTGCGGTCTCATATATGCTTTTTGGAGCGTCAGCATGCGGAGCCAGGGTTTTTACCACTTCATCGAGCCCGGGCATAAGCCTGATGAGTGAAGGGCTCAGCTATATTGCCAGCGCCCAGTGCCCTGCCGTGTTTGTAAATATTATGCGGGGTGGTCCCGGGCTGGGTGGGATACTTCCATCACAGGGTGATTACTTCCAGGCAACAAAGGGTGGAGGCCATGGCGACTACAGATTACTTGTCATGGCGCCGGCAAGTGTTCAGGAAGCAGTCGAGATGGTAATGCTTGCCTTTCCTCTTGCGGAAAAGTATCGCAATCCAGTGATGCTTTTAGGCGACGGCTTGATAGGCCAGATGATGGAACCGGTAGAATTTCCTGATCATCTCAAGTCAGAGCCGACCAACAAGGATAAGTGGGCTACAAACGGGATGGATACACGCGGAAGCAACAAGCGCAACCTGGTAAAGTCTCTTTTTTTGGATGCCGGCGAGTTAAACGAACATAATCTTATGTTAAAAGCCAAGTATGACCGGATGAAGCAGGAGGAAACAAGATACGAATCTTATAATATAGAGTCTGATTATAAAACGCTTATTGTAAGTTATGGAACAATGAGCAGAGTATGCAAAACCGCCATAGACAACATGAAAGATAAAGGGATTGAGGTTGGAATGATAAGGCCTCAAACGCTGTTCCCATTCCCTGAAAAGGCCGTATATGAAGCCGCTTCCAAGGAAAGCTGCAAGATAGCTCTGAGCATTGAGATGAGCATGGGCCAGATGGTGGAGGATGTGGAAAGATCTGTTAAAGGCAAACTTCCTGTCAGATGGTATGGGAAGTGTGGCGGCGATGTACCGACTCCAGAAGAGGTTGTCGAGGCTGTTAAATCTTTTTAATAAAGGAGCATAAATATCAATGGGCAAGATATTCGTGAAACCAGAAGCTCTTTCTGACCAGTATACTCATTACTGCCCTGGATGTACTCACGGCATAATACACAGACTGGTAGCCGAAGTAATCGACGAACTGGGCATCAGGGGTCGTACCGTCGGTATTGCGCCTGTTGGGTGCGCGGTTTTAGCTTATAATTATTTTACCTGTGATTTTCAGGAAGCGGCTCACGGTCGTGCGCCGGCTATGGCTACAGGGATAAAGAGGGTCAGACCGGATTTGATTGTTTTTACATATCAGGGTGACGGCGACCTGGCAAGTATTGGAATGGGAGAGATAGTTCATGCCGCAAACCGGGGGGAAAAGTTTACAACCATTTTTGTAAATAATGCTGTCTATGGCATGACAGGTGGGCAAATGGCACCGACTACCATGCCGAATCAGCGGACTACAACAAGCCCATTTGGTAGAAATGTTGAAGAGGTCGGTATGCCGATAAAGATGGCGGAATTGCTTTCGACTCTTGAAACACCCGGATATATTACAAGGCAAACGGTAATAAAGCCAAAGTACATTGTCAGAGCAAAGAAAGCCATCAAAAAAGCATTTCAGTATCAACTCGAAGGCAGATGCTTTAGCATGGTGGAGGTTATAAGCACATGCCCGACAAACTGGGGACTTACTCCGGTGCAGGCAATAAAGTGGGCGGAAGAGACCTTGCTTCCTTATTA
>JASEIZ010000005.1:3362-23462 GCA_030017395.1 Desulfobacterales bacterium
GGCGATTGTGTTTTTTTCAATCATAAATCAACAATCATAAATCATACGTGTACTATTAAGGAGACAAGAATGCAAAGCGAGGTAATGTTTGCCGGTTTTGGCGGACAGGGAATACTTATAATAGGAAAGATCCTTGCGCATGCAGCCATGGAGGAAGGCTTTGAGGTAGCATGGGTTCCTTCCTACGGTCCTGAGATGCGTGGGGGGACAGCTTACTGCACGGTTGTTATCAGCGACAAACCGATCGGTTCGCCGATAATCAGAAATCCAATGCATCTTGTCGCCATGAACCGGCCATCTCTGGAAAAATTTGCGCCAACGGTGAAGCCGGGCGGTGTTATATTGATTAACAGTTCATTGATTCCAGTTAGATCACAGCGCAACGATGTTGATGAACTTATAGTTCCGGTTAACGATATCGCAAAGGAGCTTGGCAATATAAGAGCAGCAAATATTGTGGCTCTTTCCGCTTTTGTTGCGCGCAGCAAAGTAGTTGATTTTGACTTAATGAGGGAAGCCGTCAAAAAGGAGTTCGCAAAAAAACCTAAATTTATACCTCTCAATATGGAAGCTATAGAACATGGTAAAAGAGCGGCAATAAACAACAAATAATGGCATAGAAAAATGAACCTGAAAATTCCAGATTATATACTATCAATAAAGCCGTATTCTCCAGGCAAGCCTCTTAAAGAGCTTGAAAGAGAATACGGCATTAGTGATTCCATAAAGCTTGCTTCAAACGAAAACCCTCTGGGGCCGTCTCCCAGGGCGCTTGACGCTATTAAGGAAGCAATGGGAAACCTTAATCGGTATCCTGATGGCGGCGGTTATGATTTAACAAAAAAAATCTCTGAAAGTCTGGGAGTCGGACAGGATAATATTGTTCTAGGAAATGGTTCTGATGAAATTATAGGCATGCTTACCAGAGCATTGATGCGGGCCGGCGATGAGGTAATTATGCCGTGGCCATCTTTTCTTATGTATGATATAATGGTTCGTAGTGTTGGAGCTGTTCCTGTATATGTGCCGCTGAATGCGCTTTCAATTGACTTAAGCAGTATGCAAAGCAGAATTACTCCCAAAACTCGTATGGTTTTTTTATGCAATCCTAACAATCCAACCGGAACTGTTTTTTCCAAAACCGATTTTGAAACCTTTTTGGAAAGTATTCACGAAGTAGTTGTTGTGGTAGACGAAGCATATATCGAATTTGTTCGAGATAAAAAATGCGCAAGAAGCATAGATTATCTTAACGAAGACGCAGCAATAGTTACGCTTCGCACATTTTCCAAGGCATACGGGCTGGCAGGACTTAGAATCGGCTATGGAATAATGCCCAAGGAAATAGCGGATCTGATAAACAGGATAAGGCTGCCTTTTAATGCAAATTCGCTGGCCCAGGTAGCCGCTATTGCGGCTCTTGAAGATAAAGATTTTTTGCAAAAGACCGTAAGTCTTGTTCAAGAAGGTTTAGGTTTTTTATGCAATTCCCTTGAAAAGCTGGGAATTAAATATTTCCCTTCCCAGGCAAATTTTTTTCTGATCGATGTTAAGAAAGATGCTGATGAGATTTTTGAAAAGATGCTCAGGCAGGGAGTTATTGTTAGGTCCATGACATCTTATGGTTATCCTAACTATATTAGAATTAATGTCGGACTTTATAATGAAAATGTTCGTTTTATTAACGCACTTGAGAAGGTATTATGCGATCTCTCCTTATCACAATAGATGGTCCTGCAGGAGCGGGTAAAACCACGGTAAGCCGGAGCCTGGCAAAAAAGCTTGGTTACAGATATATTGATACAGGAGCTCTTTACAGGGGAATTGCATTTGAAGCAAAAGCTAAAGGTTTGAGATATGATAACGATGTCGGACTTGAAAATTTATGCATGTCTTTGAACTTAAAACTCATATTTGCAGAAGAAGGGTCCCGTCTATTTTCAAACAATAAAGATATCACAGATCAAATAAGAAGCCCTGAAATTTCGATGCTTGCCTCGGCTGTTTCCTCAAGGCCGGTTGTAAGGAAATATCTTTTGGGTTTGCAAAGGAATATGGGAGCCGGAAAGGGCGTTATATTTGAGGGGCGCGACATGGGCACTGTCGTTTTCCCCGGCGCCGACATGAAATTTTTTTTAGATGCATCCCTCAGAACAAGAGCATTAAGACGTTATAAGGAGTTATCGGCAAAAGCCTCTCTGACAATAGAAGAGATCGAACAAGATATCAATCAGCGGGATAAAAATGACACTACCAGGTCTCTTGCCCCGTTAAAACCTGCTGAAGATGCTATAATAGTAGATTCAACCGATCTTTCAGCAGACGAAGTGGTCGAATTTATGCTTTCACATATAAGCAGATGTTAAGTAAATATTAAGTTGTTTTTTTAACATTAAGCTGTTATAAGGAAAATTTATGCAACCTCTTATTTGGTTGCGGCATTAAATACAGGTTAAGGGGGAATATTGGTTAATGGATAATTTTACAAAAAACAATTCAACAAACAAAAACAATTTGGCAAATCAGGCTGTTAAGAAGCAGGTTTTTGATGATCAACTGTCAAAAGATGTTCAAGTCTCCAGCAACAGCGAGAAAGATTATGAGGATATGTACGCTGAAAGCTTTAAGCGTTTCGAAGAAGGAGAGCTTGTTGCCGGCAAGATAATTGCGATTGACAAGGATTATGTGCTTGTTGACATCGGCTATAAATCAGAGGGACAAATACGGATTCAGGAATTTAAGGACGATCATGGCAATATTAACGCTGTTCAAGGAGACAATATTGAAGTGATGGTTGAATACTGGGATGAAGAGGAAGAGCGTGTTGTGCTTTCAAAAGAAAAAGCGGCAAAGGTAAAAATATGGGATGACATTAAAATCTGTTACGATAACAATGAAACCATAAAAGGGGTTATTTTAGCGCGTGTAAAGGGAGGCTTTTCCGTGGATATCGGAGTGCAGGCCTTTTTGCCCGGTTCACAGGCTGATTTGCGTCCTGTCCGCAATCTCGACGAAATGGTAGGGAAAACTTTTGCATTTAAAATTTTAAAATATAATCGAAAGCGCAGCAATATAGTTTTATCCAGACGGGCTATTCTTGAACTGGAACGCGAATCTAAAAGATCCGCAATTCTTGAATCCATACATGAAGGCAAGATTATTGAAGGTATTGTAAAAAATATTACCGAGTACGGTATATTCGTTGATCTTGGCGGTGTTGATGGTTTATTGCATATTACGGACATTTCGTGGGGACGCGTTAAACATCCTTCAGAACTTTTTTCAGTCGGCGATAAGATTACCGTCAAGGTATTAAGCTTTGATGTTGAAAAAGAAAGAGTTTCATTAGGCATGAGACAACTTAACGAGGACCCTTGGGCAACTGTTACAGAAAAATATCCGGTTGGTTCCCATATTACCGGCAATGTTGTCAGCTTGACGGATTATGGCGCATTTATAGAATTAGAGGACGGCATTGAGGGGCTGATTCATGTTTCTGAGATGTCATGGACCAGAAAGATTCGACATCCTTCCAAGGTCGTATCTATTGGTGATGCTGTTGAAGCTGTAGTGCTTGATATAAAACCTGAAAACAGAAGAATTTCACTCGGAATGAAACAGGTTGTACCAAATCCATGGAATGTAATTAGTGAAAAGTATCCTGTCGGTACAACCATTGAGGGAAAAGTCAAAAATATAACCGATTTTGGCCTTTTTATCGGCATAGATGAAGGAATCGACGGCCTTGTTCACATCTCGGATATTTCCTGGACCAAGCGGATAAAACATCCTTCCGAGTTGTATAATAAAGGTGATGTAATCCGGGCTATAGTTCTTGATATTGAAAAGGAAAATGAAAGGTTTTCTCTCGGGATTAAACAGATTGAAACAGACCCGTGGACAACTGTAGCAGAGCGTTATAACGTTGGAAAAGAGATTACGGGCACAGTTACAAATATAACCGATTTTGGGGTTTTTGTAGAATTGGAAGAAGGGATTGAAGGTCTTGTACATGTATCTGAAATCAGCGCCGAAAAAATAAAAACTCCTGTTGGAAAATTCAATATCGGAGATGTCATAACTGCAAAGGTTATGAATATTAACGGCGATGAAAGAAGAATCGGTCTTTCAATCAAACGGCTTGATATTGAAGATGACAAGGCGCTTTTAGGTGAATATATAGACAACATGAGCCCTGTAAACTCTACTTTTGGAGATATCCTGCGCGAGAATCTTCAGAATGAATCAAATAAGCAGTAAGGATAACAATTTTAGTAGCCGTTCACGGCTTGAAACTTGAAATTGGAAAGTAGAAATTGGAAAGAGATGAAAATCAATCACTTCTGGACTCCCTCCTTCGAGGGAGTGACGGCCTTGGAGACTTTTTAAGAGCCCATAAAATTTCCAATTTCTAAATTCAACGTTCCGTGAACGCTTACCAATTTTATTTGTCAGGATTAATTTCATGTTTTCCAGACGTCATCCATATCTTTTCTTTATTCTGATTTTTTCATCAATAATGATTACGGCTTTTGTCGGCTTATCCCTGGTCGTTATGCTTGTTGCAAAGGATGCTGGTTTTGACGATCTTTTAAAACCAGGAGGAGAAAAGGTCGGAATAATTGAGTTGACCGGTAATATTACTTCTTCCAGGGAGATAATTCATAACCTCAAATCTTTTCGTGAAAACAGTTCCATCAAGGCTATAGTAATTCGCATCGATTCTCCTGGCGGCGCTGTCGGGCCTGCGCAGGAAATTTTCAGGGAAATTAGAAAAACAGTCAATACAAAGAAGGTTATAGCTTCTATGGGTACTGTTGCCGCATCAGGGGGTTATTATGTCGCCGCAGGCGCTGATGGTATTGTTGCGAATCCAGGCACTATAACAGGCAGCATAGGCGTTATTATGAGTTTTGCAAATTTCCAGGAGCTTTTCCGTAAAATCGGCCTGGTTCCCGTTGTTGTCAAAAGCGGCCAGTACAAGGATATCGGATCTCCGGTTCGTGAGATGACAAAAGATGAAGAAAATATTTTACAAAATTTATCCGACCAGATTCACAAACAATTTATTGTGGATATTGCTAATGGAAGAAGCATGGATTTATCTAAAGTGGAAGGGATTGCCGACGGACGTATTTTTACCGGAGAAGAAGCAAAAAATCTTGGGCTGGTTGACCGTCTTGGAAATCTCGAAGACGCAATAGAATGGGCAGGCCGAATGGGCGGGATTAAGGGAAAGATTTCTGCTGTTTACGCGCCGGAAAAGAAGTTTTCCATCCTGAAGTTTATTGCAGAGTCATCCTTTAAAGAGATTGCGAACATGATGACTAATCCATCAATGCATACAGACTATCTTTATTCCCCTTCAAATTAATTTTCAGCCACAGACCCACGCAGACAAGAGTGCGTCCCGAAAGTCCTTTATATACCCCAACCCCATTAGCCCCTGATATTTATTGACAGTCCATTCCAAGTGTTTTATGTGCCTGATCGATAAAATCCAAAATGGAGAAATAAAAAATGCCTTCAACTATATGCTTCAGCAGATGAACCAACTTTGAAAAGCTCCTCATAGAATGAGGTTGAACCCTCGACCCTTTGTGGCTTAACTGCCGGAACTAAGCTCCTTTGAGCGATTGGCTGCCGCGGCTATTGCCTCGATTATGCTTTGTTTGACCTGGTTTTTGTCCAGCACTTTAAAAGCCGCTTCAGTTGTGCCTCCGGGAGAAGTTACTTTACGGCGAAGAAGTTCCGGGGATTCGTTCATTTCTTCCATGAGCTTAACAGCTCCTTTAAAGGTCGCAATGGTCAGGGTTGCTGCATCATTCGGTTCAAGACCAACACAGATGCCTCCTTCTATCATGGACTCTATAAAATAAAAAATATAGGCAGGCCCAGAACCTGACAGGGCGGTTACAGCATCCATATCTTCTTCATTAAATTCGATGGTCTTGCCCATTGCTTGAAGAATGGACTTGACGATGTTGACATCATCTTTTGAAGCGTGTCTGTTTGGGCTTATCCCGGCCATTCCGGCTAAAACAAGAGCCGGTGTATTCGGCATCACCCGTATTACAGGAAGCTTAATCCTGGATTTTTCATTAAGCGGAGCATAAAGAATATCTTCAATTTTTCGCAAGGGGATTCCTGCTGCGATGGAAACAACCAGTTTTTGGTTATGAATTTCATAGTTCTTTTGCTTCGTGATTTGCAAGAGTACCTGATCTATATGTTGCGGTTTTACGGCAAGCACAATGATATCACATATTGAAAAGAGTTTAACATTATCGCTTAAAACAGATATGCCGTAAGATGAGCGCAAAACATTCAGGCGATCTTTATTTATATCGCTTACATATATCATTGAAGGAGACAATATATTAGATTTTATAATAGCTCCGACAAAGGCTTCTCCCATATTACCGGCTCCGATAAAACCGATTTTTCTGTTAATCTCAGACATGCCGCCTCCACATATAAAGTTCAAGGTTCAGGGTTCAAGGTTTAGGGTTAATTGATAAAGCATGTTTTTTTCAACCGTAAACAGTTACGAACCTTTGAACCCTGAACCTATTTAAGCACATAAATAGCGGTTGAATATATGACATGTCAATGATTTTACTTGAAACATCTTGACTTATCGTTTAGAAATATTTAGTTTTTGTATTAAATACGATAGATTTTTTATAATCGCAATTAGTGGCCGGAACAAAAAATGGGGTTTCCCGTTTTAAAATGCGGGGCTTCCGTAAGGTTTTTTTATGTTTATAGTCGGTTATCTTTTAATGGCTGTAGCAAAGGTCGTTGATATTGTTTTGCTTTGCTTTATGTGGATTGTTATAGCGCGGGCTGTCTTGTCATGGGTTAATCCTGATCCTTATAATCCTATTGTGCGTTTTATTCATAATACTACGGAACCGGTTCTATATCGCATACGCCAATTCATTCCCTTTAACTTCGGCGGCATTGATCTTTCTCCGATCATTGTTTTTCTGGTAATTATCTTTCTTCGCACCTTTATTGTCAGCAGCCTATTCAGATTGTCTGAAACTTTGTTATAATCAATTAAAAAAAGGTGATATCATGAAAATAATGCCGGTTGAAATTCAACAGCAACAGTTTAAAGTAAGATTCAGAGGATTTGACGTCAAAGAAGTCGATAACTTCCTTGAACAATTAGCTGATACATTTGAATTGTTACAGCAGGAAAACAAGAAAGCACAAGATGAAATCCAAAGAATAAAGCTTGAAAGCCAAGGATATAAAGAACGTGAAGAAACATTCAAGCGTGCCATGCTCAACTCTCAGAAAGTATTGGATCAGATGAAGGAAAATGCTCGAAAATCGGCTGAATTAATTGTGGCCAATGCCGAAGTAAAAGCGGAAAAAATTTTAAACAGAGCTCATAAAAGACTCGCTCAGTTGCATGATGATATCTCAGAATTGAAACGACAGCGGATACAAATCGAAGTTCAGATCCGCTCAATAATTGAATCGCATACTAAACTGCTTGAAGTCGGCAACGAAGGAATTAAGGCTATGGATGAAGAAGACACAAAATTAAAATTTTTACAGCACCAGTCATAGGAGCAGCAAGTGGCAAAAATAGATGCTTTTTTTAAATTAATGAACGACCAGGGCGCTTCAGATCTTCATCTTGTATCAGGACAGCCGCCTGTTCTGAGAATAAGAGGCGATATGGAAAGGGTTAAATACAAGGTGCTTGATAATGATGAACTTAAGGCTATGCTTTATGAAATTGCGCCCGAAGAAAAGGTAAAGGTCTTCGAGGAAACAGGAGATGTTGATTTTGGATATGAAATACCCGGGCTTGCAAGGTACAGAGCAAACTTTTTTATGCAAAAGTACGGAGCTGCGGCTGTTTTCAGAGAAATCCCTGCAAATATAATGACAGCCGAACAGCTTGGCCTTCCACCGGTTATAACAAAGCTGGCTTCGCTTCCAAGAGGCTTGGTTCTGGTGACAGGGCCGACCGGAAGCGGAAAATCGACAACACTTGCGGCAATAATTGATGAGGCAAACAGAACACGCAAGGATCATATAATCACCGTCGAAGACCCAGTTGAATTTGTTCATAAAAGCCAGAGCTGTATAGTTAACCATCGTGAAGTGGGTCTTCATACAAAAACATTCAGCACTGCCCTGCGAGGCGCTTTGCGCGAGGATCCGGATATTATTCTGGTCGGTGAATTAAGAGACCTGGAAACAATATCGCTTGCCGTAGAAGCTGCATCTACAGGGCATCTTGTTTTTGGCACCCTTCATACTTCCAGCGCTGCCAAGACTGTTGACCGTGTTGTAGAGGTTTTTCCGTCAGAGCAACAGCCACAGATACGCTCAACACTCTCTGATGGATTAAGAGCTGTAGTAGCACAGGTGTTGTTTAAAAGGATTGATAAAAAAGGGCGGTGCCCTGCGCTGGAAATACTGATAGCAAACCCGGCTGTTCGGAATCTTATTAGAGAAGGAAAAACCTATCAAATACCTTCAATGATTCAGACCGGCAAGAAATACGGCATGCAGCTTTTGGATGATGCTATTATGGAACTGTATAAAAAGGGGTGGATAAGCGCTGATGAAGCTTATATGAAATCGAATGACAAAGCCAGATTCAGACCTTTTTTAAAGACTCCGCCGGTAGATTTTACTGAAGCATAATATCTAAGTGGAAAACCGGAGATTATATCATGAGAAAGCAGGAAATTGATTACATCTTAACAAAGATGCTTGAGGCTGGTAATAATATTTCCGATCTTAATATAACTGTCGGCAAACCGTTTCAGGTAGAGAGTTCCGGCGAGCTTATCCCTGTTAAAACTGATCCTCCTTTTCACAAACTCACACCATTTCAAACCGAAATCTTTGCTCTTAATCTGATTAATCAGGATCATCGTCTTACTGAAACACTTCTAAGGGAAGGTTCGTGCGATTTGTCATACGAACTCCCAGGCAAGGCACGTTTCAGAGTGAATATTTTTTCTCAGATGAATAATTATTCGATTATTCTGCGAAAACTGGAATCTAAGATTCCTTCACGTCAGGAGCTTAAGCTTCCCAAGGCATTTGAAAAGATGGCTCTGGAAAAAAATGGGATTATTCTGGTTACAGGCGCGACAGGGTCTGGTAAAACAACCTCACTTGCAGCGATTCTTAACGAGATTAATGAAACTAAATCAGTCCATGTTGTGACCCTTGAAGACCCTGTTGAATATCAGCATCCGCAAAAAAATGCCACCTTCAACCAGCGGGAGATGGGCAATGATTTCGACACATTTGCCAGCGGTTTAAGAGCGGCTCTTCGCCAGGCTCCAAAGGTAATTCTAGTCGGCGAAATGCGTGACAGAGAAACAGTCGAAATCGGGCTTAGCGCCGCTGAAACAGGCCATTTGGTATTAAGCACTCTTCATACCGTGGATGCTGGGCAAACAATCAACCGTATCCTTGGCATGTTCAACACAGAAGAGGAAAATCAGATTCGTATACGGCTTGCCGATACTGTACGCTGGATCGTATGCCAGAGGCTTCTCCCAAAGGTTGGCGGGGGCCGTGTGGCTGCTTTTGAAATCATGGGGACCAACCTGCGTATAAAGGATGCGATCCTGCAAGGCGAATCAGAGGGCAAGACCTTCTATGAAATAATCAGCGCCGGAAAAGCCTTCGGCATGATAACCTTTGACGATTATATCATGGAGCTGTATGAAAAAGGCCTGATCACCGAAGAAACAGCTATGGCCTATGCTTCCCGCAAAGGAATTGTGGGCCGTGGGATTGATTCAATTAAGAGCAGCCGCGGAGAGGCCACCACGGATATCGAAGACCTGCAGGTTGACAAAGATTACGGAAAAACGAGGAAATAATAATGGATATTGTTTGCAAAGAATGTAAAAGCAAGTTTAAAATTACGGACGAAAAGGTGCCCAAAGGTCAGCTTTTCACTATTCCATGTCCAAAATGCAAAAGCAAAATTTCCATTGACACACGTCAGGGCGTTTCTTCACCATTTGAAGAAAAACCTCAGCCATCAGCTGCATCAGAGCCTGTAACAAAAAAAACCATTATCGACGAAATAAATTCCGGCTCTTATGATGCCTCGGAAAAACCTTTTGATTTTCTGGAAGAGGGGGCAAAGACAGCCCTTCTATGTGAACTGGATTCGGCTGTTAGAAGCAAAGTCAGGTCTGCTTTGAGAAACATGGGATATAATGTCACTGAACCGGCGTCCGATAGAGATGCCCTAAAACAGATGCGCTTTCATGTCTTTGATGTGGTAGTATTAAACGAGGTATTCGGCTCCGAAAATCCAGATGAAAATAATATCATGAAGTATCTGGAACGACTTTCTATGACCATACGACGGAAAATCTTTGTAGTTCTTGTTACCAGCCGATTCCGCACAATGGATAATATGGCAGCTTTTAACAAGAGCGTCAACATTGTCGTCAATACTAAAAACATAGATGAAACAGAAAAGATTATTAAAAGCGGTCTGTCCGACAACGCTGCTTTTTACCGCGTCTTCAAGGATGCCCTTGTAAAAACCGGCAAGGTGTAATCAACATGGAAGTTTTATTGTGTTGTTCCTTATTTTTTCATAGATTATGCGCAATCCTTCCAAGGTAAGAGAAGTATCTACCAGGTCTATGCTTTCGCAGACTTCGGCCATGATTTTGGCCAGTCCTCCTGTGGCAATTGTTTTTGGATTGTTTCCGATCTCTGTTTTCATCCTCCTGACCATTCCATCCACAAGGCAGGCATATCCATAAATAATCCCGGACTTTATACTGCTAGCGGTATCTTTACCGATTACTCTTTCAGGGGGCTTGAAAATTTCCACTCTCGGCAGTTTGGATGTTTTTTCAAACAGAGCTTCGGAAGAAATTACAATTCCGGGACTGATTGCGCCGCCTAGATATTCACCCTTTGTCGAGACGGCATCAAAGGTTGTGGCCGTGCCGAAATCCACTATAATAAGGCTGGTTTTATATTTGTGAAAACCTGCAACAGCATTGACAATCCTATCCGCACCAACCTCTGCGGGATTGCTGTAAAGAATCGGCATTCCAGCGGCTGATTTTGCATCCACCAAGCATGGAGCATGCCCCAAGTATTTACGGCAAAATGAATCCAGAATAGTTACCATTGGCGGAACCACACAGGAAATTATTGTTTTATCTATTTTATCAATGTTAATATTGCCTTCCGCAAAAAGATTAGATGCAATAATGTTGAATTCATCTTCCGTAATATCTCTCTGTGAGCGGATCCGCCAGTCTTTTAAAAGATGAGCGCCATCATAAACACCCATCACAATATTTGTATTTCCAATATCTATAACTAAAAGCATAGGTAACTCAAGGGTTCACGGTTCAAGGGTTCAGGGTTGGTTGCCTTATGTTCAATTTCCATCGCTCTCTAACTTTGAACCTTAAAAGATGAACGTCCAACATCGAACATTGAACATTGAACATCGAATGATGAAATCGGTGAGTTTATGCTGAGAGGCCGAAGCGCTCCGCCAGTTTATAAATTGGCAGAATACCTTATTCAAAATTCGATGTTGGACGTTCGATGTTCGATGTTCATTTTGTTCAGCTCTTTTGCAGCTTCAATGGCAAAATAGGTCAGTATCATGTCGGCGCCGGCTCTTTTGATTGAAGTGAGCGTCTCCATCATAACTTTTTTGCCGTCTATCCATCCCATTTTATCCGCAGCCTTTATCATTGCATATTCGCCGCTGACATTATATGCGGCAACAGGGAGATCAATTTCATTCCGGATGCGGTAGATAATATCCAGATAAGGAAGGGCCGGCTTTATCATTATTATATCCGCCCCTTCTTCAATATCCATTGTAACTTCCCTGATAGCTTCAATAGCATTTGAAGGATCCATCTGATATGTTCTGCGATCCCCAAATTTAGGGGCTGAGTCGGCTGCGTGACGAAACGGCCCGTAGAAAGCCGAGCAATACTTGGCTGAATATGACATTATCGGGATATTGCTGAGACTGTTTTCATCCAGGATATCTCGGATTTCAGCAACGCGGCCGTCCATCATATCTGAAGGAGCAACCATATCGGCTCCTGCCTTTGCATGGGATAGAGCTGTTCGGGCAAGAAGATCCAGTGTGGCATCATTGTCTATTATCTGGCCGTTCACAATCCCGCAGTGACCATGATCCGTGTATTGACAGAGACAGACATCGCTTATTACAATAAGCTCTGGTATTTTGTTTTTTAGCGTTTTTATCGCTTTTTGGACGATCCCGTTTTTTGCATAAGCGTTTGTTGCAAGCGGGTCTTTGCTTTTCGGGATTCCAAAAAGCATAATGGCGGGTATGCCAAGTTCATATGCATTGTTGGCGGTTTTGACCAAATTGTCTATTGATAACTGATAATGACCGGGCATTGATTGTATGGGGTTTTTAACTCCTGTGCCGTCAATAACAAAAAGCGGAAAGATAAGGTCATCCACTGAAAGGGCGGTTTCGCGCACCATTCGTCGAAACGCTTCGTTTTGCCGCAAACGTCTTGGTCTGTAATCAGGAAATAGCATATGTGTCATTCCTTTTTATTTAGGAGATTTCTTCATCGCTAAGATAGCATGCAGGGTCAGGCGCCCAAAGATCGCCTGTGGCTTCGGCACGAACCCTGAAATTTCCTGCGCAAATATCCAGCCAGCGGCAGGCAGCACATCTGCCGGTTACATGTTTTTTCTTTTCTTTAAGCTTTTTCATAAGCGGTTCCGAGGTGTCTGTCCATATTTTTGAAAAAGGACGATCCTTAATATTTCCGAAACTGTAATGCCGCCAGAATTGATCGGCATGGACTTCGCCATCCCAGCTAATACAGCCGATTCCTATGCCTGAGCTGTTCCCTTGATTCATTTTGAGAAGTTCGAGGACATCTTTGGCCCGCTTGGGATTTTCTTTGACAAGCCTTAAATACAGGTATGGGCCATCAGCATGATTGTCAACGGTTAATATTTCTTTTGGCTTTCCATTGTCATGCAACGTTTTTGTAAGATCCATTATTAAATCAACGGTTGACCTGGTTTCATCATGGGATAGATCGTCTTTAATAAGATCTGTTCCACGTCCCGCATAAACCAGATGATAAAAGCAAGCCCTTGGAATCTCCATATCTTCAAGCAGCTTGAATATTTTTGGAATCTCATCTGCATTAAACTTGTTAACTGTAAAACGAAGCCCTACCTTAATTCCAGCATCTTTACAATTTTTAATTCCTTCCAGAGCCGCGCTGAAAGCGCCTTTAACCCCTCTAAAACGGTCGTTAATCTCTTCCATTCCGTCAATGCTGATACCTACGTATGAAAGGCCGATATCCTTTAATATACGCGCCATTTTCTGCGATATAAGAGTGCCGTTTGTGGATATTACAGCCCGCATCCCTTTGCTGACAGCATAGGCTGCAAGCTCAGGCAGATCCTTTCTAATCGTAGGTTCTCCGCCTGAAAACAGGATTACAGGCGCGCCGAATTGCGCAAGATCATCTAGCAGAATTTTTCCCTCTTTTGTGGAAAGTTCGTTCTTAAAGGAGATATCCTTTGCTTGCGCATAGCAGTGCACACATTTTAAATTGCATCGCCTTGTAATATTCCATACAACTACCGGTCGTTTGTCTTTGGAAAATTGCAGGAGATGGGAAGGTAGTTTCGACGACACACGTCCATAACGAAGTGCGTCCGACGGTTCAACTGTTCCGCAGTAAAGTTTTGATATTCCAATCATAGAATTTTTCAGGCCTTTCAAAGAGACTTTTTTGATCCCGCTTTTATATTCACCGCAGAGCCGCAGAGGACGCAAAGAAGTTTATTTTTTTAAATTGTCGTGAGAGGCGACAATTTAAAAGCCAAGCTGTCGGCGGTGAGAGAGATTTTTTTCTTGTTTATCCTGTTATCCTGTCTGGTTTTTTTCAAATGGCTAAAGTGTTACTCAATTTTTAAGTTCATTTTTAATGAGATTGCTTATAAAAGATTCCGGCCCTAAAAGCGCCTGTTTTGTAATGAAAAAACGGTTTTTCCCTGTTTTTTCTTTAATGAGTTTAAACCCGAGTTCAAAATCGATTATTAGCTGCTGGTAGAATTCTTCAAGTTTAATGCCGGAATCAATAAACTGTTTAATAATAAAATCAACGGCATCTTCTTCCATAACTATATTAATATCATGGTTTTGAAAAAAGAATAGTTCTATCTTTTTAATTTCATCATAAAAGGTTTTTATCTTTTCAACGCTGCGTTCAACATCCATTATATGTTTACAGTAAAAAGACCCAACTATATCTATACGTGACGGGGTCATGGTCAGATTGTATCTTTTACGCAACCTCTCACTGTTTTTTTGCACATATTCCTTAATAAATTCTTTTTCCTTGCTCGCCAGATCGTTAAAGCTTGCAGTTAAATTTTCTTTGTTTAAAGGCAATAAAAGAGTTTCAAGAGCTTTTTCAGGTTCCTTAACAACAAAAGCGGTTACAGGAAATTTTTTAATATCGGTTGACGGCAATTTCTTTTCAAACAAAAGCAGGGCCATTTCAAAGACGCTTATCAGGCCTCTTGCACCTGTGTTTTCGTTAAAAGCCCGCTTCGATAAGATACGAAGCGCTTCATCTTCGAACTTAACCTTAATGCCATATGCTGCAAAATCAAGTTTTTTCCCAAGAACTATGGGGTTGTTAGGATTTTTTAAAATTTCATAAAGGTCTTCTTCGGTTAATCTTTCAAAAACAGCCTTTATGGGCAGACGTCCTACGAATTCGGATTCAAACCCGTATTTTGTCAGGTCTTCCGGAGTTACCTGTTGCAAAAACTCTGTTTGTTCCCTGGGGCTTGTAATATAAGCTCCAAAACCGATGCCCTGTTCGACCACACGGTTTTTAATCAACTCGGCCAGATCGGTAAATGCCCCGCTCATGACAAAAAGAATATTTTTGGTGTTTATAGTACGCTTGTTACGTTTACCAGTTTTGCGATATCGTTCGATTTCCTGAAGCATCGAAATAGGGTCGTGAGGAACCTTTAAATCTATATCGGTTTCTTCCATCGGTTTTAGCAAAGCACGCTGCACGCCCGTTCGTGACACATCAGCCCCGATCAGGCTGTGGCTTGATGCGATTTTGTCGATCTCATCTATATATATTATGCCATATTGAGCGAGTTCGATATCGTCGTCAGCCTCTCTAACCAGATCTCGAACCAGATCTTCTACGTCCCCTCCTACATAACCTGTTTCGCTGAATTTTGTTGCATCCCCCTTGACAAAAGGAACGCCGATTTTTTTTGCTATAAGTTTAATCATGTATGTTTTGCCGACACCGGTAGGCCCGATCATAAGAACATTATTCTTGATGCCGCCGACTATTTCGTTAACGCTTTCCGGAAAAGCTTTTACATGTTTTATGCGATTGAAGTGGGTGCAAATTTTTGTAGATAGAATGGCCTTGGCTTTATCCTGCTTAACAATATATTGGTCAAGGTGGGAAACAAGATCTTCGGGCTTTAAGTTAAAATCCAGCTTTTTTTTCTTTTTTGGCTCTTTTACTTCTTCTTCCAGTGTGACTGCCTGAGGAATAACTATTGGAGATACAATTTTAACATTATCTCCAAACTTTTTAGCCAGAAATTCACTTATTTCTTTTTCAATATCTTTGGGATCCGGCATTTTTTCATTATACTCTTTCATAATTTAAAACTATAATCATATATTATATAAAAAGCAAGTTGGTAGTGCTAAATCCACCAAATAAGGTGTAAGGAACGGGAACACCAACGGTTAACCGGCGTTTTTGGATAAGTTCCAAATTCGAATTGAACTGTATGTCAGACATCTAAGTTGGGTCGTTTTCAATATCTTCATAAACATCATTTGAAAATCGAGGTGTGCAGATAGCTAAGAAAACCAAATCCTCCGAACCGATGTTTGTGATGCGCTGACGACACATCGGCGGGATGAGTACGACATCACCGGCATTTACCTCCTGTGGCGGTAGTTTCCCAATCTCCACACGACCCCTGCCATTGACGACATAGTAGCGCTCAGCACTTCCTGTAAGCCTATGCCAACGAGTTGTTATCCAAGGCTTCACTCTCGCTCTAGCAATCGATGCATCCGGATCGTCAGGGGTGTTGGACAATTCAGTAATGTAACACTTTTCATGTGTATAGAACTCGTTGCTAAGATTTTGCTGTTTAATGGCTTCTTTCATCTGATCCTTATATTCTTGTTGCCCTTAAATTTTTTGATACCTTGAACCTCAAATTTAATTTACATTATCAGGATCTGTTAGGCAACGAGAAAAACCTATACAAAAAAATTTAAAAAAGAAGCCTTGTGGTAAAACACGAGCTGATAGGCTGATGGGAAAAGCCGGTATTAAACCCAAAAGACATATAAGTTGGTTTTAAAGGCAGAGATGATACACGCAAAAATATATTAAAGCTCCCCGCCGCCAGCAGCGGGGAATGCGCTCGCTTTTGCGATTCAATCATATTAAATTGTTTTATAATCGAAATCGGCTACACAGTTCTATTGATTATTATTTGCCTGAGGAGTATGAGTATCTTGAAATGAAGAAAATAGCTTAATTAACCATCAACATTTTTAGGCCGCGTCTATTATCGGATTTATATCGTCTGCTTTCTCAAATAGCGAAACATGGAAATTAAAGACCTTTCAAATGAACAGTTGGCTGGGCAACGCCTTATGGTCGGGTTTGACGGAACCGGACTAAGTGACGACCTTAAATTGCTGATCGATACAATAAAGGTTGGAGGAATAATTCTTTTTGCTGGAAATTTATCTTCTCCGGAACAAATCAAAGACCTTTGCTTCTCTGCACAGGAATATGCATTAAAATGCGGACAACCAGGGCTGTTTATATCCGTTGACCAGGAAGGCGGACAGGTAGCCAGGCTGAAACCCCCTTTTACTCAGTTCCCCGGCAATCCAAAGATGAAAGATGAAGAAGATGCTATTAACTTTGCACAGGTTACGGCAAAAGAGCTTAAAGGGGTTGGAATAAATATGAACATGGCCCCTGTTCTGGACGTGGCTCAAAAAGGGATAAACAGTGTAATGGCGGGCAGGGCCTTTGGCAGCGATCCTGCCTGGATATCAAAACTTGGCATCAAGATAATAGAAAATCTGCAGCAAAATAAAATTATGGCTGTTGCCAAGCACTTCCCTGGGATAGGACGCACTATCTTGGATTCGCATCTTGACATGCCGACTTTAAAAACAGATTTAATTTCTATGGAATCTGTTGATCTTTTGCCGTTTAAGGCCGCTATAAAGCATGAAGTGGCCGGTATTATGCTGTCGCATATACTTTACAAACAAATAGATCCTGATTGGCCCGCAAGTTTGTCCGTCTGTATCGCCGTCGACATTTTGCGGAAACAGATGGGGTTTAACGGAATTGTTATTACAGACGATCTGGACATGGGAGCAATAAAAGGGCGTTTTGACATTAAAACAATAATCAGGCAAATTCTGGCGGCTGATATAAATATTGCCCTTATATGTCATAAAGGTCCAAATATTGAGCTTGCATTTAATGAAATATTAAATGGGCTTAAATTTTCTGATCAACTAATGGAAAAAGGCAAGGAATCTGTCAGAAACATATTGAATCTTAAAAGAAAATATCTTAATTACCAAATTTTAGGAGGTTTTACTAATGCGGGCTATCATAACCGGAGTCGGACATTTTGTTCCGACTCAAAAACTAACAAATAAAGATTTAGAAAAGATGGTGGAAACAAGCGATGAATGGATTGTTTCGCGTACAGGGATAAAAGAAAGAAGGATCCTGGGGAAAGACAAAGGCACTTCCTATATGGCTGTAAAAGCTGCGAAGAAAGTGCTTAAGCAGACAAATACTGCGGCAGATGAACTTGATTTGATCATTGTTGCAACATCAACTCCGGATATGCTTGTGCCTCCGACAGCTACATCTGTTCAAAGCAAACTCAATGCCACTAAATGCTGGGGATTTGACATCAACGCTGCCTGCTCGGGGTTTGTTTACGCTTTAGCAACCGCTTCAACATTTATTGAAACCGGAAAGCACAAAAAGGTTATGGTAATCGGGGCAGACAAAATGAGCGCTATCCTTAATTATGAAGACAGAAATACCTGTCTTATTTTTGGAGATGGCGGCGGAGCTGTTTTGCTGGAAGCATCAGATGAGGATGATCTTGGAGTGGAAGATTTTATTTTCCATATTGACGGTTCAGGCATGAAATACCTTAATGTGCCGGCAGGTGGTAGTTTAATGCCGGCCTCTCATGAAACCGTGGATAACAAAAAACACTGTGTTTATCAGGAGGGTAAAAGAATCTTTAAGTATGCTGTAACCGAGATGGCGGATATTTCTCTAAAAATTATGAAAAAAAACAAACTCGAAAACAAAGATATCAAACTGCTTATTCCGCATCAGGCCAACCGCAGAATAATCGATGCTGTATCAAAAAAGATAGGGCTTGGTGATGATCAGGTAGTAATCAATATTGAAAAATACGGCAACACAACAGCAGGCACGATCCCAATTGCCATGTCGGAAGCTTACCAAAAGAAAATGATGAAAAAAGGTGACTGGATAATTATTTCAACATTCGGTGCTGGCTTTACCTCGGGAAGCTTGCTGCTTAAATGGGCTATTGACTGATAAATAAGTGCGCATAAATAGAGTCGCTTAAATAAAAAACCCGGAATCAGTAAATGATTCCGGGTTTACAAATAATTTTTCGGCAGCGCCCTACTCTCCCACACAGTCGCCCATGCAGTACCATCAGCGCTGAAGAGCTTAACTTCCGTGTTCGGGATGGGAACAGGTGTTTCCTCTTCGCTATCGCCACCGAAAAAAATATTTATAAGCGTTTACAGGTTCAGCGTTCACCGTTCAGGGTTACCTTGACAAATACCATGCCTCAATATCTTCGAACCGGTCAATCTTCATCGATCTCTAACCTTGAACCTTGGAACTTTGAACCTGAGTAGTTAGAATATAAGTACATAAAAGCTTTCTTCTAATTTGTGTCAATTATTTTGTGGCTAAGCCTCACGACCTATTAGTACCAGTAAGCTAAATTCGTTACCGAACTTACACACCTGGCCTATCAACCTTGTAGTCTTCAAGGGGTCTTTAGTCCTGATGTCTCCATCAGGAGGGATATCTTATCTTGAGGTTGGCTTCCCGCTTAGATGCTTTCAGCGGTTATCCATTCCGAACTTAGCTACCCAGCAATGCCGCTGGCGCGACAACTGGAACACCATTGGTTCGTCCATTCCGGTCCTCTCGTACTAGGAACAGATCCTCTCAAATATCCTGCGCCCACGAAAGATAGGGACCAAACTGTCTCACGACGTTTTAAACCCAGCTCACGTACCACTTTAATCGGCGAACAGCCGAACCCTTGGGACCTGCTCCAGCCCCAGGATGTGATGAGCCGACATCGAGGTGCCAAACCGCCCCGTCGATGTGAACTCTTGGGGGCGATAAGCCTGTTATCCCCGGCGTACCTTTTATCCGTTGAGCGACGGCCCTTCCATACAGAACCGCCGGATCACTAAGACCTACTTTCGTACCTGCTCGAAATGTCTCTCTCGCAGTCAAGCTCCCTTATGCCTTTACACTCCACGACTGGTTTCCAATCAGTCTGAGGGAACCTTCGCGCGCCTCCGTTACTCTTTAGGAGGCGACCGCCCCAGTCAAACTACCCACCAGACACTGTTTTTCGCCCGGATAACGGGTCGAAATTAGAACCCTAAAACAACAAGGGTGGTATTTCAAGGGTGGCTCCACCGAAACTGGCGTTCCGGCTTCAAAGCCTCCCACCTATCCTACACATGTTGTTCCAAAATTCAATGTCAAGTTGTAGTAAAGGTGCCGGGGTCTTTCCGTCTTTTCGCGGGTAGACGGCATCTTCACCGCCAATACAATTTCACTGAGTCCCTGGTTGAGACAGCGCGGAAGTCGTTACGCCATTCGTGCAGGTCGGAACTTACCCGACAAGGAATTTCGCTACCTTAGGACCGTTATAGTTACGGCCGCCGTTTAC